>QIHU01000674.1 GCA_003231035.1 Acidobacteriota bacterium | reverse complement strand
ACTCTCGACATCGTCATCGGTCCGATCGAGACTTACGAAGACCAGCTCATCGGCGCCAAGGCTGCCAACGAAGCCTACGTGTTGATCAAAGACCACTCGTGGAGCGAGCGGCTCGCCCGCTACGCCGCCATGCTGCCGGCACTCCAGCGCGGCCTGCCGGTCGATGCAACCTACAAGAGCGAAACTCCCGGCACCGATTCTGATCTGAACGCCTATGACGTCATTTACTACGCTGGAGACTGCAACGCCGGCAGCAAGACAATCGCCATCAACCTGCCCAACGACGAAGAGGTGCAGCTACAGAAAGGCACCCGACGTTTGCAGCTCAAGAATGCCATGCGCGCCAAGTTCGACAAGATCTTGCTCCCCATCGCCGAGCAGCTGATCACCGAGGAGCAGCGCGGTCACATCACCTTCGACGCCTTCTTCGCCAACACCATGTTCCACGAAGTGGCTCACGGTCTGGGGATCAAGAATACGATCGACGGCCGGGGAACCGTGCGTAGCGCCATGCGCGAGAGGGCTTCGGCGCTCGAAGAGGGCAAGGCCGATGTGCTCGGCCTCTACATGGTCGCCAGTCTCGCCGAGCAAGGTGAGTTGGGCGAGGTCGACATGCGCGACTACTACACCACCTTCGTCACCAGCATCTTCCGCTCAGTCCGTTTCGGCTCTTCGAGCGCGCACGGCATCGCCAACCTCATCCGCTTCAACTTCTTTGTCGAGATGGAAGCGATTCGCCACGACGACGTGAGTGGCAAGTTTGAGATTGACTACACCAAGATGCGGCCGGCTATCGACGCCCTCTCCGAGCGCATTCTGACCCTCCAGGGTAACGGCGACTACTCCGCGGTGACCGCCTTCGTGTCCCAGTACGGCAGCTCAGGCGAGACTCTGACCGTCAGCCTCGAAGGGCTGGCGGCCAGTGGCATTCCCGTTGACATCGTCTTTGAGCAGGGGCTGGAGGTGTTGGGCCTGTAGGGGCCACGATAAGGGCCCCAGGGCTAGGGGCAAACACAGGTCAGGGGGACTCCTATTGAGGGAAGGTATTCTTCAAACCTCTCTCGAAAGGAGACCCCTATGAAGAAGTTCGGACTCTTGGCTGTCGCACTTGTACTCTGCGCGTTGGCGGCACAGCCGGCTCTCGCGCAAGCAGGTTGTTGTGAGCTGCCAGACAATCGCGTTACCACCACCCGGCACCTGGCCACCAGCGCTTCACTGGACGGAACCATCATCTGGATTCCTGGGCCGATCTTTCCGATCCCTATCCCGATCCCCAAAGGCTGCTACAGAACCGACAACGAAGCGGGTTGCAAGAAACTGGGCGGCAGCTTCTATCAACTCGGCGTGTGCAGTGGCGGTAAGTGCCACCCCACGGCCGCCAGAGTGGAACCCAACAGCCTGTTCGACCCACCGAAATCCGAGATCAATTTCTGCCCCGATCTCACAGCTCCCGCCACGGACGAGACCGTAGTCTCCAGCTAGCCTCACCTTGGACCGTGGGAGCAGCCTCGCTCGCTCCCACGGTTTGATTCTCCGCCTTGTCCCTCCGAGACGCGAAGCGGCGAGGTCTCAGTGCTCAGGACCGGACAGAAGCACCGAGAGCCGAGCACAGCGAGGCGCGAGGACGGAAAAAAACACTCCACCCAAGAGTCGGTCTCTCCCGCGCAGTGGCCTAAGGCTGCGGGCACAGACCCAGGGAGGGCACGAATCGGCTCGTGGAGGATCAGCGACCGTGCGTGTCTGAGGCCAAGGCCGAGTTGCGCGGGCGCCCGGAACGAGCCGACTCGTAGGGCAACCATCCTGCGCGCAGCCGCCCGGCCACTGCGCGGGAGAGACCGACTCGACCCCCAGCGGGCAGCGCCCATGGTTCACCCAATACAAGACAGCTCGCAACCTCAGATCAACTCTACCGGCCTCCTGTCCTAGGCAGTACCCTGCTGAGAGTGGCTGCCGGCAGGAATGGCTAGATTCAAGATGCGGACACCGTCGCGGACCATCAAACCACTCTCGATCAACGGCCCGAGGAGCTCCTCGACCTGCTCAGCACTCAGTGGATCGCCCTGGGCGCCGCCGTTGTCTTGCGCGCAACCGTTGCGCCCCAGCCACCCCACCGTGCGAATGGTGTCGCAAGCCTCGAAGAGTCTTCCAGAGAGTCCGCTCAAGCGGGTCATCGGACGCTCCGACACCGAACGCAAGTCCCACACCATCAAGGCGTCACTTTGGCGGTAGTAGACGAGTTGGCTGGCCTCGTGGCTTTCTTGCCAGCCGGTGACCTGCTGCGCCAACTCCGCCGTGTAGCCCTCGACATCGCGGCCATCGCGATATGCAAAGTCGAAATAGTAGGCCAGGTTGGCGATCGCCTGGGGCGACTCGCGGTAGAGGTAAGGATAGGCGGCAGTGGGCACGACCGAGGAAAAACCGAACTCCCGCGAGTGCTCGAAATTGGGGCTGAAGCGATGAATCTGAATCGAGCACGAAACTCCCGGCGGCGGCAAATGGTGAAGTCGAGGAACCAGCTCGGCCATCTTGCGATACTCCTCGGCACTCTCCCCGGGAAAACCCCAAATCAAGTTCCACGAAGGGTGGATCCCAAACTCGAGACACCACTTGAGCAACTGGATATTTTGCAGTGCCGTCACCCCCTTGCGCATCAGGGTCAGAACGGAATCGCTCAGACTCTCGATCCCCGGTTGGATCTCACGAACCCCGGCCTCGGCCAGCAAGCGCACTTGCTCCTTCTTGAGGTTGGCTTTGACCTCGTAGAAGAGCTGCGCGTCGAGCTTGGACTCGGCCAGCGCCGGGATGAAATCCCGGAAGTAGCGCATGTCCAAGATGTTGTCGACCACGTCGACCGCACGGCCTGGATACTGGCGGACCAGGCCGCTCAACTCGCTCAGCGCCCGCCCCCCCGACTTGCTGCGAAAGGCCATCGAAGTGCCGTTCAAGCCGCAGAAGGTGCAGTGTTGCTTTTCTCCCCACCAGCACCCTCGTGAGGTTTCAAAGAGCATGCGGGCGGGCGGAGCGTCCTCGGGGGCAAACGTCTGATACTGGGCGAAAAAGTCGCTGTAGTTGGGGACCGGCAAACTATCGAGATGGGGCAACCGCGGCGCACTCGCCGGCTTGGCGGCATCTTGCAGGTCGACGTTGTCCCGCGTGTAAACCCCAACCAACCCATCGATGGAGCGCCCGGCGAGCACCTTCTCGACTAGCTTCGGGAAGAGCAGATCGGCCTCTCCCGAAACCACCGCATCGACGAACGGAAAACTGCGCGCCGTCTCCAAGCCCATCGGGCCTTCGCAGTTCGCACCGCCGAACAGGATGACGATCTCAGGGTGCTCTCGCTTCAGCCTTCGAGCCAACGCCAGCGATGCCAGATGCTGCTGAAAGACGCTGGTGAAACCGACCAGCCGCGGCCGCAGGCGGGCCACTTGGCGCACGCAGTCGTCGATGAAGGGGATCGAGTCCGAGCGCAACTCTTCCAGCCGAACACGATCCTCTGGGGTCGAGGCCCCGGCCGCCTGGGGGGCCACCACTCGGTCGAAATACTCGTCCTGCGCGGCCATTTGGTCGTAGAGCGCGCCACTGAAAATCCACTCCCCCACCAAAGACTCGTTGTGCAGCCGACGGCCGGTGATCTCCTGATAGTAGCCCCAGCCGATCCGCCGCGCGTAGGGCAGGTTGAGGTAGAGGATACGGCCGCGAAGCTCCGGCAGCGCGGCCTTGAGCAAGCTCAAGCCCAACGAGGGCTGCCGCAACGGGCCGAACGGCATGCTGACCAGAAGAAAGTCGAGTTCCTCGCGCTTGTCGATGGTCTTGTCTCCAGTTCGAGTAGACAGATACCCCAGAGAGGCACTGAGGTGCCGCCAAAGTAGCAGGGCGGCCAGAGAGCGTCAACGCGGTGATCGATTTCGAGCTAGCATGCGCCAACCATGCCCTTCGATTCGACGGTCTCCTGGCGTCCCTCCCTTGAGCCGCACCTGCGCGTAGACCTGGTCCCGCCGGACCTCTTGGTGGCGACCTCTGAAGAGCACACCACGGTGTTGCAAGGGCGACTGCTACCTCGCTTGGCCCCCTGGCTCGACGGCACGCACACCGTGGAGGAACTGGCCGCCAAGATGGGAGCTCCGGCAACGGTGCTCGATGTTCGTTTCGGCCTCTCGCTGCTGCGCGACGAAGGGCTGCTGCGCGAGCCTCGGGCGCAAGAGAAGGCGACCCACTTGGAGCTGCCGGCTCCCTCGGGCGAACTCAGCGACAGGCTAGCGATCTCGATTTCAATCGCGGCCATACCGCCCCTCGAGGGCCAGCCCTTCCAAAACCTACTCGCCGGCCTCCTCGCATCTAGCGATGTGACTTTCACCGGCGACGAAGATGCCGACTTGAGCCTCGTCCTGGCGCAAGATTACTGCCATCCAGCCCTGGCCGAGATAGACCGGCAAGCACGCGCCCGCCGTCGTCCATGGATGGTGGTCAAGCCGGTCGGCCCGCTACTCAAGATCGGTCCCTGTCTACCGGCAGAGGGCACCGGTTGTTGGAGTTGCCTACGCCACCGTCTCGAACAGAACCAACCGAGCAAGAGGTGGATCGAGCAGGTCGCGACACCCATTCAACAACCCCGTTTCGAGAACTCGTCGGCGACCCTCCGGCGAGCGGCACGGGCCACCGCCGAGGAGCTCCTGCGCTGGTTTGGCGGCGAGAACTCCGACATCGGCCACGGGGCTACCGGCAGTCGGGA
The DNA here is from genome assembly GCA_003231035.1 of Acidobacteriota bacterium. Classification (GTDB taxonomy): domain Bacteria; phylum Acidobacteriota; class Thermoanaerobaculia; order Multivoradales; family SZUA-115; genus SZUA-115. The sequence goes on along the minus strand of QIHU01000674.1, from coordinate 3,777 downwards.
TTTGCTCAGCCTCAAAACCACGACCTCTGAGACGAGACGCCACCGAGTCGTGCCTTGGCCCGCCTGTCCAACCTGTGGCGAAGAGCCGGTTGCGCCCCATCGCCCCCCGACACCCCTCCTCCTCGAACCCACACCGAGGGCTCCGACAAGCGACGGCGGCTTCCGCATCCGGCCGCCCGAGGAGACTCTGCGCCACTTGCACCACCACATCAGCCCCATCACCGGCGTGGTCGGTCGGCTACGCCCACACTCCCTCGGCCCGATGCAAGTCTTCATCGCCGACCACCTCTTCCGCCACGAGCGCGACGAACGCAAGGCCCTCGCCGCCGGCAAATACCAACTGAGCGCCGGCAAGGGCATCAGTGCCGACCAGGCTCGCGCTAGCGCCCTGTGCGAAGCGCTAGAGCGCTATTGCGGTATCTTCCAAGGCGACGAGAACCGCACCTGGGCCTCCAAGAGCGAGCTTGGAGAGGAGGCGAGCCACCCCAACGAGTGCATGCTCTTCAGCCCTCGACAACTGCGGGAGCGGAAGAGTTGGAATCGGTTGAACCAGCGCCACCTGTGGGTTCCCCAACCCCTCGACGAGGACCGGCAGCTCGACTGGAGTCCGCTGTGGTCGCTCACTCACCACCGTTTTCGTTATCTGCCGACCGCCTACTGCTACTACAACTACCCCTTACCCGAAGACTTTCAGATCTGCCTCGCCGACTCGAATGGTTGCGCGGCGGGGAGTTGCCGTGAAGAGGCGATCTTGCAGGGTTTCCTGGAGCTGGCGGAACGCGACGCCATCGCCCTCTGGTGGTACCACCGCCTGCGCCGCCCAGCGGTCGATCTCGCCAGCTTCGACGAGCCCTTCTTCGAGCGGCTGAGACGTCTCTACCACGGTCTCGAAAGAACCCTCCATGTTCTCGACATCACCAACGACCTGGCCATCCCAGCCTTCGTCGCCGTGTCGCGCAGCCCCAGCGGCGAAATCCTCCTCGGCTTCGGCTGCCACCTCGACGCCCAGATCGCCGTGGCCAGAGCGCTGACCGAGGTCAACCAATTCCTCCCCGGATCGATCGACGGACGCGAGAGGCAGATGTTCAGCCAAGCGCTCACCCGCACCGCCTTCTTGCAACCCGACAGCGAGGCTGAAAAACGCCGCGCAGCGGACTATCCCACCCAGCCCCACCCGACCCTCGATGGCGCGGTCCGCCACTGCGTCACCCTGGCCGCGGCGCTCGGTCTGGAGACGCTCGTCCTCGACCAAACCCGGGCCGACATCGATCTGGCGGTGGTCAAGGTAGCCGTTCCAGGGCTACGCCACTTCTGGGCCCGCCTCGGGCCGGGCCGACTCTACGACGCCCCGCTTCGTCTCGGCTGGTTGGCCCATGCGGCGAGCGAAGGCGAGTTGAACCCGGTACACCTCTTGATTTGACCGTTATGCGGCCCTTCGGTATGGTGTCTATGATTCAAGACTGGATGGTATCTTTTTTTCGCGGTCCCCCTTTGACCCTAGCCTGGGGACCTGGTTTTACTCTGGATTCAGAGGAGGCACGAGATGGACGAGAGCCCAAGGAACGGTGCGCAGGAGTTTCTAGCCAAAATCGACCAGGATCCGGCACTGCAAGCCGAGATGCAAAAGGCCCAAGCCAACATCGTGGAGATTGGCAAGCAGAACGGCTTCACTTTCTCTCTCGACGAGCTGCACGACGAGTTGCGCAAGCGTTGGGAAATCACCAAGCCGAAGGACGAACCGAACACCTGCACTGTCACCGTTGGTTGAGTCGACCCGGCATGACGCCGGTAGCAACGACTTCGAGGCCACCCTCCTCCTGCGCCCACGGCAGGGGGAGCTTCTGGCTGCCGACCTGACCGCCATGGCCGGGCAACGGCCGGCGCGGCGTACCTACCTCACCCACGACGAGTACAACCGCCGCTACGGCGCCTCACGGGCCGATGTGGAGCGGGTCCGCGAGTTCGCCGCGGCGAATCAGCTAGAGGTAATCTCGGCGCACCTTCCGGGACGCTTGGTGGAGTTGGCGGGCCCGGCGGAGAACTTCTGCCGCGCTTTCGCTTTTCAATTCGCCCCCGTCCTCCACGGCGAGCAACAGCTCCAACGACCCGAGGAATCCGTTCGAGTACCCGACGCGCTCCAAGGGATCGTCGAAGGAATCTTCGGCCTCGACGAGCTACCCAAGTTTCACCGGCGCAGCCGCGCCTCTCTCGCCATGGCGAAAGAGGATTCCGAGGCCCAGCGGGGAACCGGAGACCAGGCAGCCGAGTCCGAGATTGCCGTGGTCAGCAAGACCTACCAGTTCCCCCCAAAGGCCAGGGGAGCCGGCCAATCCATCGCCATCATTCTGCTCGGCGGTGGCTTCTACGAGGAAGACATGCGCCTCTTCTTTGGCGATCGCCTACCCAAAATCCGCGTCGTCGAACTCGCCGGCGCCACCAACAATCCGGCCCCACGCGCGGCAGTCAACCAATTTCTCGACGCCTTGGCCAAACAGGAATCCTCCGGCCTGAGCCCGGCGATGTCGAACAAGGTTTGGTGGACCCTCGAAGCCACCGTCGACCTCCAACTCGCCGGCAGCTTCGCCCCCGACGCCCAACTGGTCGTTTACTTCGCCCCCAACGACGAAAGAGGCAAGATCGACGCTCTCACCGCCGCCCTCACCGACGAAGAGAACGCCCCTTCAGTCATCTCGTGCAGCTGGGGAATGCGCGAAAGCGACGCCAAAAAAAACTACCTAGACGCCGTGGAAAAGATCTTCCAACTCGCCGCCACCAAAGGCATCTCCATCTGCTACTCCTCCGGCGACTCCGGCGCCGACCAACGCGAGAAGGAAGGCCCTCCCCACGTCCACTACCCCGCATCCAGCCCCCACGTCCTAGCCTGCGGCGGCACCCAACTCTCCATCGCCACTCCAGAACGCCCCCAAGCCGCCTGGAACGAGTCCCACGGCTCCACGATCCTAGCCACCGGTGGCGGCTACAGCCAACACTTCCCCCAACCCACCTGGCAAAGCCTCCCCCCAGATGCCCCCACCGGCCGCGGCGTCCCCGACGTCGCCGGCAAAGCCGACTACGCCAGCTACTACCACTGCACCCTAGTCGGCCGCACCATCCGAGGCGGAGGCACCAGCGCCGCCGTCCCCATGTGGGCCGCCCTCCTAGCTCGCCTCAACCAAGCCCTAGGCCACCGAGTCGGATGGCTAACCCCACTTCTCTACCAAGAAGACTTCGCCAAGACCCTAGAAGACATCGACCGAGGCGGAAACGGCTACTACCAGACCACTCAAGGCTGGGACCCTTGTACGGGCCGAGGAACGCCCCTCGGGCAAGCACTCCTCAAGGCTCTTTCCGCGCCCTGAGGCCGGCCGGCCCGACCGCCCGGCCTTTTATTTATGGGGACCTTTCGCGAAGGTCCCCTCAGACGAAAAAATGTCATTTTTCGTCTTTCACCCCTAACGAGGCCGGCCTTGCGGCCGGGCTCGCCTGGCGGCTCGCGCGCTAACCCTAGATGCGCGAGAGATGGCGCCTCGATCCTCGGGTGGCTTACCAGTCCGCCGTAGGGGCGCAGCGTGCTGCGCCCCTACAGGTCATGGTGAGGCTCGCGGACTTTCGGCGGACGGCTCGCTCACTCCGCTCAGCACCCTGCCCCCCCCAAGACGCGAAGCGGCGAGGTCTCAGTGGTCCAACCCGGACAGCGGTACCGAGAGCCGAGCGCAGCGAGGCGCGAGGACGAAGAAACACTCCACCCAAGAGTCGGTCTCTCCCGCGCAGTGGCCT
>QIHU01000811.1 GCA_003231035.1 Acidobacteriota bacterium | reverse complement strand
CCCGCACCCCGCGGCCTTGCTCCCACCAGGAGGGCGAAATCCGCGGCATCGAACCCTTCGTCGAGGCTGGAAGTGGCCACGGTGCCGGCGAGCAGCGGGAATGCCGAGTCGTTGAGTTCCATCACCACTCCTGAAAGCGCGTCCATCGCTGGCGGAATCTCGATGAGTTGGAGAATCACCGGCTGATCTGGACCCAGCATGTCTCCCGCCGCGATCCGAAAGGTCAAGGCGTAACCGATATTTCCAGCCGCTCCGGTGATGGCAACATGAACTGGCTTCTTCAAAGTGCTCTCCCTGGTCGTATCACCGCGGTGGACACCACTCGGTGGTGAGTGGTGTCCACCATTTCTGATCTCTTGAGCTTACCTCGATTCAGCGCGCGGGTAGGTGGCGGTAGTGCCGGCCAGACTGGAAGAGAAAAAATATTCACCCCGCACACCCCCATTCCTCCTGGGCTGGTGTTTTCTATGGATGTGGACCCTAGTGTCGATACAGCCGCTCGCTTCAGAGCAAGTTTCCCCTGTGTTGGTACCTGGCTCAACTCGCTCGACTCGCTTCGAGTGAGTTCCACGGACTCTGTTTGCTCACCACAGAGTTGTGCCCGGCCGGCAGCTTCCCAACTGTCGGTCGGGCCTTTGCGGAGGGTCACTGGGCACTCACCCTGAAGACGAGAGTCTTTTCGAGTATCCTGGTGGACGCCGATGTCCACGAAAACTCGATTCTCCGACCTGCTCGTCGCCTGGGGCGGCGGTCTACTCTTGCTCTTCTTTCACCTCGATTTCTGGCGGCCGCGGCGACCGATCCTCTATTGTGGTTGGATTCCCGAGGAACTCGCCTACCGCCTACTGTGGATCGCCGCCGCCTGGGCCTATCTGATTTTCTTCACCCACCGGATCTGGACTGAAGAAGGACAGAGCGAAGCAGACGAGGATAGGCCATCGTGACCCGACCCTGGATTCAACTGGCGGTGGCGACCTTCGTCTATATCGCCGTGGTCACCGTTCTGGGACTGCTCTCCCGGCGACGCGCCGCTCGATCTTCCGAGGAGTACTTCCTGGCTGGCCGTACTCTGGGGCCGGTGGTTCTGTTCATGGCGCTTTTCGGCACCAATACCACCTCCTTCGTGCTGATCGGAATTCCGGGGTTGTCGTACAGCTTAGGAATCGGTGTCTTTGGGCTCAACGCGCCGATCGTTGCTCTCGGTATCCCGCTGACTTTCTGGGCGATCGGCTCACCGGCCCGCCGGCTGGCCGTCCGAGAGGGGGCCCTGACCCCGGCCGAGCTCTACTCCAAGCTGCTGGGTTCCAAGGCCGTCGGCTTCGTCCTCTTCGCTCTGTTTACCCTCTACACCATCCCCTACATGGTGCAGGCGGTCAAAAGCGCGGCATTGATCCTGGCGGCGTCGAGCGAAGGCAACTTGCCGCAATGGGCAGCCGGACTCGGCGTGATGGTGGTGGCACTGCTCTACACCAGCCTCGGGGGGATGCGAGCCACCGCGTGGACCAACGTCTTCCAAGGCACCGTTTTCATGGTCTTCATGATCGCCGCTTTCTTCCTGATCCCGCGCTCGCTGGGTGGCTTCGGCGCCGCCATGGAGGCGGTGCGGGCGCACAATCCTGACTTACTCACCCTCACCACCGGCGGCCTGTTCGAACCTCGGGCCTGGGCTTCCTGGGGGCTGGTGATCGCCCTGGTGGTGATCGTTTTCCCGCACATGTTGGTGCGCTTGATGGCGGCCAAGGATGAGCGTGCTCTGCGCCGGGTGTGCCGCCTGTATCCGTTGGCCTTGGTGCTGTTGTGGGTTCCAGCGGTCCTGATTGGCGTCTGGGGCGCCGCTGCCTTCCCGGACCTCGAAAGACCCGACCAGATCTTTCAGCTGATGACCAGCGCGCACTTGCCAGCGGCGCTCGGCTCGCTCGGTTTCCTGGCTGTGCTGGCGGCGGTGATGTCGACCCTCGATGCCCAGATCCTCACCCTCGGCTCGATGGTGACCCGCGATGCGCTGGCTCCCATGGGACTCGCTCAACGCCTTTCCGAGGTGTGGAGCGGGCGGCTATTTTCGGTCCTCATCGCGGCCGTCGTATACCTTTTGGCGATCACCTGGGACGACTCGATCTTTGCCATCTCACGCAAAGCCTTCGAAGGCTACCTGACCCTCTTCCCCACCTTGCTCCTGGGCGTTCGCTGGCGCCGCCTTACCGCCGCGGGGGCGCTCGCTTCGCTGCTGGTGGGCAATGCGGTACTGGTCGCCGGATGGCTGGGCTGGCTGCCGCTTTTCGGTTTTCTGCCGCCCTTCTGGGCACTAGTGTCTGGCTTCGCGGCAGCGATCGGGGTTAGCTTGGCGGGGCCGAAAAACGGCCGAAATCTGGTCAGCCTGTAACGACGAAGCGAGCTGCGCGGCCAATCTCTGTACCTGAGATTTCCAAGATTTGCGCAGGCTTTGGTATACTTGCCAAAAAAAAGGAGCTGTAGCGATGCGACCAGAACAGCGAGGAGCCCATCGGCCGATACTCCTGTGCTCCGCCCTAGTGCTCGCGGTAGCCGGATGGGCCTTCCAGGCCTCGCCACAAGAGCCTCTCGCGGCGGAGACCGGAACCCAAGAAGCTGCGATCGATGCGGAAGGTGTCGAGGCGGTGGACGCCGAGGAAGAACACGCCGCGCTGTTCCTTGAGAACCGGTTCCCTTCCGCCACCACCTGCGCCACCTGCCATCCAGACCACTACCGTGCATGGTCGGTTTCGCCGCACGCCTACGCCCAGATGAGCCCGGTGTTCAACGCCATGCAGGGCACCATCTTGAAGCTCACCAACGGCACCAATGGCGATTTTTGCATCCGCTGCCACACGCCGGTCGGGATGAACTTGGGCGAACCCGTGTTCATCAGCAATATGGATCGCCACCCGACCTCGCGCGAAGGGGTGACCTGCATCGTCTGCCACCGGGTGAACAAAGCCTACGGCAAACTCTCGGGACGGCTGGCGATCGTCGAGGGCGACCTCTTCGAGCCGGTCTACGGGCCGACCGGCGACGAAGAGCTGGCGCGGGTCATCGAAAGTAGCGACTACCGGGTCAACGCCGAACGCGGCAAGGCGGGCCGCGCCATCCACGCCAAAGCCGAGAAGTTCTTCCAGATCGACACCTCGGGGTTCTGCGCCACCTGCCATGACGTGAATCTGGTCAACGGCTTCCGGCTGGAAGAGGCGTTCAGCGAGTTCAAGAACTCGCCGGCGGCCAAGGAGGGCATCTCTTGCCAGGACTGCCACATGGCCACCGAACCGGGCAAGGTCTCGCCCTACGCCCAAGCCCCCGCGGCGGTGATCGGCGGCAAACCGACGGTGGTGCGCAAGCGGACCAACCACATGTTCATCGGCCCTGACCACTCGGTGATCCACCCGGGGATCTTCCCGCACAACACCCAGGCCTCGGAGTTGGCGACCATCCGCGAGTGGTTGACCTTCGACTGGCGGGCGGGCTGGGGGAGTGATGCGTTCGAAGACTCGATCCCGAGCGACTTCGCCTTCCCCGACCGCTGGGGTTCGGCCGACGACCGCTACGACGCCCGTGACATCCTCGACCAAAACCTCGAACTGCTCGCCGAGGCCAACCGCGACCGCCTGCGAGTGCTTCAGGCCGGCTACCAACTCGGCGAACTGATCGTCGAGCGGGCCAGTTCCCGGGGCATCGCCTTCAAGGTGGAGGTCAAGAACGCCACCAACGGCCACGGAGTGCCCACCGGCTTCGACGCCGAGCGGCTGGTTTGGTTGCAGGTGGAGGTCAAGGATAGCGAAGGCACCACGGTCTTTGAGAGCGGCGATCTAGACCCCAACGGCGACGTGCGCGACCTGCACTCGCTCTACGTCCACAACGGCGAGCTACCGCTCGATCGATCCCTATTCAGCTTGCAGGCCAAGTTCCTGACCCGCATGGTGCGCGGCGGCGAGCGCGAGCAGGTGCTGGCGGTCAACTACTCGCCCGACCCACTCCCCTTCCTGCGCCCCTCCACCTCCTCGACCATCCTCACCGGCCGACCGCGCGGCGCCCGCAAACACAAACAGAACATCGAACCGCTGGGCCACCGCTGGGCGAAGTACCGCATTGACAAGGCGGCCCTTACCGGCAAGGGACCGTACATCGCTCGGGTCCGAATCATCGCCGGCATGATCCCGATCAATCTCATCCATGAGATCAAGGAGGTCGGCTTCGACTACGGGATGAGCGCCCGCGAGGTGGCCGAACGGATCGTCGACGGCCACCTGGTGCTGTGGGAAACCGACTTGAAAATCGAGGCTCCCTAATGCGCCGCCATCGCTATACTTTCAGAGCTGACGGGTTGCTCGCCGTCGTTTTTCTCGCCATGGTGCTGCTCGCGCCGATCGTCGCGGCAGCGCAAGAGCATGATCCGCCCGAGGGGGAAGAAGAGCATGGCAAGCACAGCAGCCGACTCAGCGACGAAGCCATCCCGCTACAGCTCGACGGCTTCCCGAAGCGACCCAAGCCGATCGTCGAGCTGGGCGAGCCCTTCCTCGGCACCGGCACCCTACGTCCGGGGTTCGAACTGCCCACCGGGGCCGTCTGGCAACCGTCCCTCTTGGTCTTCGGCACTTTGCGCACGGCGATTCAAAGCGCCGAGCAGGACGGGGCGCGGGTGAGTGAGTTGGCCGCCCGGCTCGACCTCTTCGTCAACCTCCAGCTCACCGGCAGCGAACGGCTGGTGATCGGCTTCCGGCCATTCGACGAGGACGGGCGATTCACTTCCTATGTCTTTGACTCGAACATTCCAGGGGTCGAGGAAGACTTCGCGAGCGAGATCAACGGCACGATCACCAGCCTCTTCTTCGAGGGCGACTTCGGGGAGATCTTTCCAAACCTGTCGCCCACCGACTCGCGCGCCACCGACATCGGCTTTTCGGTCGGCCGCCAGCCGCTGTTCTTCCAAGAGGGGATCTTGATCAACGATGCGGTCGATGGCATCGGTCTGACCCGCAACAGTCTGCAACCCAAGAACACCTCCAACGTCCGCGCCACCTTCTTCTGGGGCTGGAACGAGGTCGGCCGGGGCGCCGGGGGCGGCAATCTCGAGGATGAATCGGCGCAGCTCTTCGCCCTGCTCACCTCGACCGACCTACGCACCTCGACGATCGACGCCGACTTGGTCTACGTCAGTTCGGACGACCCCCTGCGCGGCGACCTGATCACCGGTGGAGTCAGCGCCGTGCAGCGCATCGGCAAGGCGAGCACCTCGTTTCGCCTGCTCGCTTCTTCGGCCATCGATGAGGAGACCGCCTTCGCCACCGACGGCGTGCTGCTCTTCACCGAGGCCTCCTGGACCCCGGCTCACAGCCACAATTTGTTCTACTTCAACACCTTCTTGGCGCTCGACGAGTTTTCTTCCGCCGCCCGTGGCCCGGCGGCCGGCGGTCCCCTGGGGCGGGCCGGGATCAACTTCGCCGCGGTGGGAATTGGCCGCTTCGGCGCCGCTCTCAGCAGCCAGGCCAAAGACGTCGCCGGGGCCGCCGTGGGGTATCAATGGTTCTACCGCAACACCCGCCGACAGCTGATCGTCGAGCTCGGCGGTCGGGTGGGTACCGAGGATGACGTCGCGACCGCGGTGGCCGCGACGGCGCGCTACCAAGCCGCCTTTGGCCGCCACTGGGTGCTGGTGCTCGACGCCTTTGCCGGGGTGCGCGAGAGCACCTTGCCAGGAGCGAGCGATATCGATCTTTTCGGCGGACGAGTGGAGTTGGTACTCAAATTCTGATGACCGGCGCCGGCCCCCCGACACCGTCCCATCCTTCGCCCAAGCGGGCGAGAGCGGTGCTCGCTTGCGCCGCCCTAGGGCTGAGTCTCCTCGCCGCCTTCGCGGTGGGCGGAGCACAACCGGCGCCGGAGGGCGACTACGCCCGCGAACCGCCCGAGAAGATCGTCACCGCCGAGTCGTGCGGCGAATGCCACTTGGCGGAGTTCGCGGTGTGGAAGAAAACGACCCACGCCACCGGTTTTCGCACCCTCCACCGCAAGAAGTCGGCGGAGGCGATCGCCACCAAGATGGGATTTAGGCTGATGAAGCGCGACAGCCTCTGCTTGCGCTGCCACTACACGCCCACGGAGACGAACGGAGAGTTGCGAGCCGCCTCTGGCGTTTCCTGCGAGTCCTGCCACGGCGCGGGCCGCGACTGGATCGACCTGCACAACGAGTACGGCGAGGGATTCGACCATCGCAGCGAACCGGTCGAACACCGGGAGAGCCGCATCGCGGCGAGCCGCAAGGCGGGCATGCGGCGACCCTCCGACCTCTATGGCGTCGCCACCAGCTGTTTTGGTTGCCACACCGTTCCCGAGGAAGCGTTGGTCAACGTCGGCGGCCACAGCACCGGGAGCATCGGCTTTGAGTTGGTCGAACGTTCGCAGGGCTCGATGCGCCACAACTTCCTCGCCGCCACCCGCGGCGAGGAAGGGGCGAGCAACCGTCAGCGCAGCGCGGAAGAGAAACGACCGCTGTACGTGGTGGGGCGCACGGTGGCGCTCGAGTACAGCCTGCGCGCGGTGGCCGCGGCAACCGAGAACGGCGCCTACTCACGCGCCGTCAGCCGCCGCTACCAGACGGCATTGCGCGAGATCCAAAAGATCAGCCTGAAAGTCTCCTTACCCGAGATCCAGGAGATCCTGACCATCGCTGGCAAGGTTCGGGCGGTGCCCAACAACGGAGCGGCCCTGCGCCGGGCCGCGGACGAGATAGGAGCCGTCAGCCGGCGCTTCCTCGACCGCGCCGACGCGCTCCAGTTGGCCAGTCTCGACCCTCTGGTCCAGGGCCTCAGCGAGCCCGAGCCCGACCCCGTACTGGCCAGCGATGAAGTTAGCCCAGGAGCCGGCGACGGCCCGGCTAGCGAGGCTGGCGACAACGGCGCGATTGGCGAGACTGGCGGCGGTGGCGCTAACGCCACACTAGCCGCAACCACCGGTGAGGGCACCTCGGCAGCAGCGACCGCGAACGTCGGCCGGCCCGCGGTCGGCACGTTCAAGCGGCGAATCCGTCCGCGTTCCAAGTTTCGCACCCTAGGACCAGGGGCTTGCGGTGGTTGCCACGAAGGCCCGAACGAGTGGTGGGCTGGCGACCCTCATGCCAGAACCGCCCAGCCCTTCTTCGATCGCGCCGCCAAGAACGTCAAGATCGCCCTGCTCTACAAGGTCAAAGTCGGCAGCATGACCAAAGGCAACCAGGTGTGCATGGACTGCCACGGCACGGTGGTCTCGGGTAGCGAGGCTTTCGACGTCTTCGATGGGGTCAGCTGCGAGAGCTGCCACGGCCCGGCCAAGGACTTCCTGGAGCCGCACAAGGAGGGTGACAAAGCACTGGGAACCCGCCGTCCCGGCTACGTCAACGCCCTCAGCCAGGGAATGGTCGAACTCAAGAACCTCAAGACTCGCGCCCAGACCTGCACCGGTTGTCACTTCATCACCGATCCTCGGCTACTCTCCTCCGGCCATCCCTCCGGCCAGGGTTTCGACTACTCTGCCGGCATGGCTAAGATCGACCACTGGGATCATGCACCGGCCTCGGGCCAGGCGCTCAGCGCCGCGTTCCGCACGGCCTTGGCGGCCCGCGGGCCCGTGCCCAAGGTCGAGTTGGCCGAGTTGGCCCCCGCCGCCGCGGCGGTGGTCGAGCGACAGGGCAAACGCTCTCCTAGCTTGGCCGCCGCAACCGGGGCATCGTGGAACCGGCCGCGCCCCGCAGGCAGTCCGCAAGCAGGAGCATCAGGGTCGCGAGGGTCAGGACCGGCGGCCCTGATCTTCCCCACTACGGTGGGCCAAGGGCCACTCGATCTACCGCCTTTCCCTCCGCTCGAGAGCTCCGCTACGATCGAGGATCTGCTGCTCCTCGTCAAGGAGCGGTTGGAGCTGCTCTATCAAACCGTTCAACCACCGCCAGGAGGCGCTCGATGACCGCCGATCCGCACAGTAGGACAACGCTCAAACGGTTCGAGCAGTACCGGGACCGCTGGACCTCCTTCGGCGCCAGCACCGGCCTGATCTCGGCCTCGGACAAGCTCTCGGTCACCGACTTGCGGCGCTACGAGATCTTCGCCGACTACGACGACGCCTTCCTCGAACGCATCAGTCCCGATATTTCGGTCGCCACTTGGAGTGCCGGCTCGGTGCTCTTCGAAGAGGGGACCTACATCGACCTCGCCTTTTTCATCGTCCACGGCGAGGTGGAGGTCTTCGTGCGCGGGCTGAGCGGCGGCAGCGCCGAGCCGGCGCCGATCTTCGACCTGTCGCGTACGGCACTGGCCATACCGACCGAGAAAAAAAAGGGGGCCACCGCCACCGCCACCGCCGAGTCGCCCAGTCGGGTGCAGGTACCCTCTGTCGGCGACAAGATGGCAATCACCTTCTTGGCGACGATGGACTTCGATCTTCCGGCGGGTGCCGGCGCCCGCCTGGGCTCCGGCGAGATCCTGGGCGAGATCGGCGCGATGAGCGGTTGGCCGCAGTCGGTCACCGCGCGCACCGCGAGCGAGTGCGAGGT
>QIHU01000012.1 GCA_003231035.1 Acidobacteriota bacterium | reverse complement strand
CTCGACGTGGTCCGGCCCCCTAGCCAGACCACGCAAGGCGATGACTTGGTCAACCTGCGGGCGATGCTGAGTTATCGCTTGCGGTAGGCCCCAGCGAGCCTGGACAAGCTTTCGCCGCAGCGCAACCGTAACCGCCGTCTTAGTGCACGGTGCTCCGCCAAACTAAGTTCTTGCAGCGCCGGTAAGTTTGCCGGCTCGACGCGGCGTTGGTCTAGTTCGGAGACCCGCTCGACTATGAGAGTGCTGCCCTCGACGTTGATCTTTTGGCTATAGCTACCCAAGGAGTTCACCGTCGATAGCTCGCCGGTGGGCGGCAGGCACCATCCCGCGGGCAAGGCCAGTCGCCACAGGGTCCGGGTGCGGCCTGGAGTCACCATGACCGCCGTGTCGCGCTCCTTGAATCGCCGCGCCTCCGGGGTCGCGGTGAGACCGGGTAGGCGCAGCGAGCGACTTCCGCGCTCCCCTTGAATCAGGCCGTCGATGCTCACCGAGGCTGACAAGGAGATCGCAGGGAGATCGCCTTCGACAGGCGACCAGGAGACCACTCCCACGTCCACGCCCGGTAGCAGACGGCCAAAAAGGCCGCGCAGGGCCGCCTCTTTCTCACTGGAGGTCGCTTCCTCGGCGAGATCGAGAATTGCGGCGGCGTGCCGCCCGGTCAGTTCAAGACTGGCCCCACCCGCCGCGCCGCCCGCCTCGTTGACCGCCAGGTTGACCCGCAAGTCGGCCACCTCCTGCTGGGGTCGCAGCGGCGTGCGCACCAAAGCCGACTCGGTACCTCGCACCACCAGCACCAGTTGATCCTGATCCGCCGGATGGAGCCACGCGGCGCCGCCACGATCCTGGGTGGGGTCCACAAAGAGGAAGTCTTCGGCCTCGACTCCCGCGAGCTGAGTCCCGGCTAGCTGCTCGGTGGGCACCGCCACGATCAGATGGTTGAACTGACCAGGATCGGGAAAGTCCTCATTGACGCTCCCCGTGCTCGAAGCGCGAATCAGAGCGGGGTGAGCTTCAATTCCCGCTTCGGCCAGGAGGTCGATTAGCAGGAGCGACTTGTCTTTGCAGTCGCCCCACCGACGTTCGAGTGTCTCTTCGGGAGCCGTGGGACGGTAGCCGCCAACGCCGACCTCGACCGCCAGATAGCGCACTTTCTCTTGGACAAACCGGGTGAGAGCGACCAGCTGATCCCCTTTCTCTTCAGCGCCCGCCGTCGCTTCGCGAGCCATCTTGGCTACCGAGGCTGGCCGGCGAGCCAGAGGTTTCAGTAGATTCTCATACCAATGGGCAACCTCCAGCCAACTGTCTACGTCTCCCCAGCCGTAGAACAGGATCGGCCCCTGGCGCTGCGCGTCCGTCGCCATCGCGGGAGGTTCATGGGTAGCCAACCCCCGCGAGCGCACCACCAGCCCGTCCTCCGTCTCTTCGATCGTGAACCGGTCATCCCGGCCGGCCAAGGTCCACCGCCAACCAGATGGCGCGCCGCGCAGCTCGATGCGCTGGCTGGCCACGGCATCGCCCAGCACCAGAGCGATTCGTCCAGTAGAGAAATAGGGGCGCACGCGGACCACCGTTCGGATGTCGAGAATCGATCCCACGGGAAGATGGGGGAAGGCAATCTCTTGGTAGCTCTCCGAGCTATGAAAGGCACCCGAAGCATTGATTTCGAGAGTGTCCTGCTTGCGGCGGCCCACTTTCTTGACGCTCCCGTCCGGCAGGCGCACCGAAGCCTTGGCCGATTCGAGAGTGCGATTCTCATCGAGCGCCACATAGTAGGGTGACCAGCGCTGAGCGTCTTCGGAACTGTCGATCTTGACCCGTAGGTGGACCTCCTCCAAGAGCGTGCGGCCCGACTCGATGGTATGAACCACCGTGCGTTCGAGAATGGTCGCGCCCCACGCCGTGGGTGCGACCAATAGAGCCAGGAGGAGCGCGGCGACCCGCGCCGGCCCGTTAGTGGCGGACCAGAACCAGCGCTTGCGCATCGCCCTTTGCCGCCTGAGACCACAATTCCTGCAAGTGCGCGTAGTCTTTTCGCCCCTTGAAGTGGCTGGAGTGGATCTCCATTCGCCGCGAGACGCGCAGGCTGCGCCGCGCTTCGTCCACGTCCACCGCCAGCCGATACGCTCCAACTTGACTCTCAAGCTCAACACCTCCAGGAGTGAGGTCCACCTCCCAGCCCGGTGGCCAGGCGAGTGAGATCTTCACCTCATTCACTTTTCCAAAATCCAAGACCACCGTGGAACGGCGTTCGTCCGCCGGTATGGTAAATCGTTGCTCGACCGGTCCCAGAGGCCGGCTCAGCGAGAGACTTACCTCATCGCCAAGTACCCCTTCTAGGTGCTCTTCCATTCGCCACTGAACCTCCAGTCGACCCTCGTCAACCTCACCCGCCACAACCACGTCGGAGATTTCATAGTCTCCCATCCTCTCCTCCAGCCACTCACGCCAACTCTCGGCTGGTTTCCCATCATTCGCGAAGTGGATCTGCGCCGAATGTCCTGTCATGAGAAGTTTGCCCGTGCCAGACAGCCGCCCTTCATCGTCGATCTTCAGGCTCAGCTCAGCGAGTTTTCGATTCTCGCGCCAACTTACCTCCGGCAAAACGATCACTTGCGGTGGGGTGTGGCGGCAGACCAATGCCTTAGTGCCCTCATAGTCGGCCAAGAGCGCTCCAAAAGGAAGCTCCGGTGCGCTGGGATCGAGCACGAGAGCTTCGCCCTTGATCGTCAACCGCACTAGGATGCGGTCAAACCAAAGCGGGTTGGCGATATCCAAGTCCCCGGTGCCCGCGCGGCGATTCGCCGCCCATACCAGACTGACGGGGATATCGACAGCGCGAAGCATGAATGCAAGCAGCAGCCCCTTGTCGGCATAGTCTCCTTTGCGCTCTTTGATGACCTTGTTGAGGGTCTGCTTTTCAGTCAACAGCACGCCACCGCGCGGCACAGTTTCAATCCTGTCCCGCACAAATCGATAGAGCCTCTCCGCGCGCTGGCGCTGCGCCGTCACCTTCAGATCGGCAACCAATCGCTTGGCCTTGCGCTTCGCCTCCTTGCTTTTATGCTCGGCACCAGCGTAGTAGATTCCGCGAACCATTCCACAAGTGCTGGACCAATTGGAAAACAGGTTTACACCTCGCAGCCTGACCGGAACTAGCATTATTTTCGCAATGAAGTCACTTCTCGGTCTGCTGTAGGGCTCATCGGTAATCGCCGGTAGCCTTTCGGCCCACGCATTCACCACGCCATCCGTCTTACCTCGGTCGGTCTGGGACTGGATGCCCGCGTTCAGCGGATCGCTGCGCCAAATCTGCATTCTCAATTCTTGGGGCACATGGTAGGTGATCCGTGATCGCAAGGTGGGAATGGTGGACTGGAACTCCCAAGGGTCGAGGTGGAAGACCGACTTGAATTCAATCTCGTACCGATAGTCCAAGATCGCCCCGACCACGACACCCGGGAACGCGGCAGTGGTGAGATACATGCCCTGCGAGCGCGAGCTACGGCGGCGGAAAATCGACTCTTCCGACAACGGCAGCTCACCCCCATCGGGCAGCACCGTTCTGCCACGAAACTCCTTCAGACGCAAGGACTCGTTGTGTACGATCTTGAACTCGCCAGCCTCTTCCCGCCCCGCTTCGGTGAGCACCTTCAGCCGTACCCGGACGGTGAGAATCGACGACTTCTTGGTCCCCTGCGCCCCGACGAACCGTAGGACCCCCTCGCGAAGCAATACCACCGCGGAAGCTCCGGGGTCCCAGTCGACCTCGGTCAACTGGCGCTCTTCCTCAGTGATCGGAGGGAAATCGTCCGCCGCGAGTAGCGGCCCGCCGAAGGCTACCCAGATCACAAACAGGAGAACCCCACCCGCCTTGGCGGGACAAAGACCAGACCTCATTGCACCTCTCCTCAAGGACTCCATCTTGAATACTCGCGGACAACTATGCTCTCTTCTAGATCAGACGGGGGAAATGTAGCACCTTCACGATTTCTACGTCAACTGTCCGCCGCCTTTTGAGGAGCCATCTCTGTGGTGTCGTCCGGCACGCGGAGATGGGCATCGATTCGCTGGCTGACTCCTCCATGGGCAGAAGTACATACGCT
Source organism: Acidobacteriota bacterium (assembly GCA_003231035.1). Classification (GTDB taxonomy): domain Bacteria; phylum Acidobacteriota; class Thermoanaerobaculia; order Multivoradales; family SZUA-115; genus SZUA-115. The sequence continues at coordinate 4,471 of QIHU01000012.1, read as the reverse complement.
GAATGTCGCCGCTTTAACGACGCTTCTTCGCGTTGAGGGGGGCGCGCACCTCCCTGAATACAGAAACTAGTGGCGGTAGGTGCCCAGGGGTTCGACGTCCTCTGGTTTGTCTCCCTGAAAGAGGAGCCGACCCTTGGTGAAGGTGGCGTCCCGAAGGGTGAGGGCGAGGGCCTCGCCCAGGGTTTGGACGGGGGAGACCTCGATCTTGGCTTGGACCTCCTCGGGCAAGTCCTCAAGGTCGGCGACGTTGGCTTCGGGGAGGACGAACTTCAGGATTCCGGCGCGCACCGCGCCCAGGATCTTCTCTTTGACGCCGCCGATGGGAAGGACCTTGCCCGAGAGGGTCACTTCGCCGGTCATCGCGATGTCGTGGCGCACCGGCCTTTTCGACAGGCTGGAGACCACCGCGGTGGCCATCGCGATACCGGCCGAGGGGCCGTCCTTGGGGATGGCCCCCGCCGGGCAGTGGATGTGGAGGTCTTGTTCGAAGGTGTTGGTGTGGATGTGCAGGGCGGCGGCGTGGGCTTTGGCATAGGACCAAGCGGCGCGGGCCGATTCCTTCATCACATCGCCGAGCTGGCCGGTGAGAACCAGATTCCCCTTGCCGGGCATGGTTTCGGCTTCGACGAACATCACATCGCCGCCCACAGGGGTGTAGTACAGGCCGGTGGCGACGCCGATCTGGTCGCTGCTCGCCGCCTTTTCAGGATGAACCCGCGGCCTACCGAGGAGCTCGCGCACCCCTGCGTCGTCGAGGCTCAGGGTCTCGACCTCCTCGTGGTCCTCCTTGAGAGCGATCTTGCGCGCCACCTTGCGGGCGACTTTGCCCAACTCGCGCTCCAGCTGGCGTACGCCGGCTTCGCGGGTGTAGCCGGTGATTACCGCGCAGAGGGCGGGGTCGGTAATCTGGAGTTCCGCGGGTTCGATGGCGTTGGCTTCCAGCTGGCGCGGCACCAGGTAGCGCTTGGCGATCTCCAGCTTCTCGCCCTCGGTGTAGCCGGAAAAGTCGACCAGTTCCATGCGGTCGAGCAACGGGCCCGCGAGGTTCTGGACGAAGTTGGCGGTGCACACAAAGAGCACTTCTGAAAGATCGAAAGGGATTCCGAGGTAGTGGTCGGTGAAGCTGTCGTTTTGCCCCGGGTCGAGAACTTCGAGCAAGGCGCTCGAAGGGTCGCCGTGGAAGGAGGCGCCCAGTTTGTCGATCTCGTCGAGCAGGAAGACCGGGTTGCGGGTGCCGGCCTGTTTCATGCCGTTGATGATGCGCCCCGGCATGGCGCCGACGTAGGTGCGCCGGTGGCCTCGGATGTCGGCTTCGTCGCGCGCGCCGCCGAGGGAGATGCGTACGTACTCGCGTCCCATGGCGCGGGCGATCGATTTGGCGATCGAGGTTTTTCCCACTCCAGGTGGGCCGACAAAGAGGAGGATGGGGCCAGGAGCTTTCGATTTTTCGGCGGTCGCCTTGTTATCTTCCGAAGTGTCTTCCTTGGTCTCGTTGGCGGTACCGGCATCGCCAGCTTCCACCCTCTCTTCGCCTGCTGCCTCGGCCGCTTCAGCTTCCGTGGTCTCCGCTTGTTCCCGCTCGCGGCGTTGGCGAAGTTGGCGCACGGCGAGGAATTCGAGGATCCGGTCTTTGACGTCGTCCAAACCGTAGTGGTCTTCGTCGAGAATGGCGCTGGCGCTGGCGAGGTCGAGTTGTTCGTCGCTGCGCTCATTCCAGGGCAACTCGGCGACCGTTTCCAGAAAGGTACGGATGACCTGCGATTCCATCGATTCGCGGCCGAAGCGGTTCAGCCGGTCGAACTCGCGGTTGACCTCCTTGCGCCCTTGGGGGGAGATGTCGAGGCTGTCGAGCTTGGTCTTGAGTTCTTCTAGATCTTCACCGCCATCGCTGTCGCCGAGTTCGTTCTGGATCGCCTTGAGTTGTTCGCGTAGGTAGACCTCGCGCTGGCGGCCTCCGAGTTCTTCTTGGACCTGGGTCTTGATGTCCGCTTGGGCGTCGAGGACCGAGATTTGGCGTTGAAGATGGAGGAGAACTCGGCGGAGTCGCTCTTCGACCGAGAGGGTTTCGAGGAGGTTCTGACGGTCGCTGACCGGACCTTCGAGGTAGGAAGCGACCAGGTCGGCGAATCTGCCCGGCTCATCGTGGACCGAAAGCACGCGCTGGACCGCGTCGCGGGGGAGGCCGGTCTTCTGCCCCAGCTCGGCGGAGCGTTGGCGGACTTCGCGGTAGAGGGCGGCGAAGGCGGGATCTTCGGCCGCCAACGGGGGCATCTCTTCCGCTTCGCGAACCACCGCTTGCAAGTAGCCATCGGTGTCGCTGTAGCGCACCGCGATGCCCCGGGCCTCGCCGGTCAAGAGGAGTTGGAAACCGGCCAAACCGCGCTGGAGTTGTTCGATGCGGGCGATGGTGCCAAAGGTATAGAGGGCGTCGGCGGTCGCTTCGAGCTGGGGTTCGCGCTGGGCGACGACGAAGACCTGTTTGGCGTTGTCTTGAATGGCCGCTTCAATCGCTTTGAGCGTGCCGGGGCGGCCGGCGGCGATGGGGGCGGTGACATGGGGAAAGAGAACTTCGTCGCGTAGAGGGATGACAGGAAGGGTGATGGCTTCGGTCATGATGCTCCTCGAACTGGGGCGCTGGGTGCGGCCAGGGGTGTTTTTCTTAGTGGGATGGTATCAGGTTCCGGGTGCTTGTCTTGAGAACTGCGGGAAGTGGCTCAAATATTCCCACTCCCGAGGTCTCACCCGTTTCGGAACGGGAGCTGGAACCATGGTCGCTGCCCGCTGGGGGTCGAGTCCGTCTCTCCCGCGCAGTGGCCGGGTGGCTGCGGGACAGGATGCTTGGACTACGAGTCGGCCCATTCCGGGCGGTCGCGCAACTCGTCGCTGCGCTCCTTAAACAATCACGCCCGCTTGTCCTACATGGGCCGATCCGTGCCCTCCGACGGTTTGTGCCCGCAGCCTTAGGCCACTGCGCGGGAGAGACGGACTCTTTGTTGGAGTGTTTTATTCGTCCTCGCGTCTCGCTTCGCTCGACTCTCGGTGCTGCTGTCCGGGTTTGACCACTGAGTCCTCGCCGCCTTGCGTCCTGGGGCAGGCAGAGCGTAGAGCGAAGGCAGCCTTTCCGAGGTCTCACCCGTTTCGGGAGGTTTGGGAAGTGGCGTTGAACGCAGCGCGCGAGCCGCCCCGGCGAACCCGGCCGCTTAGGCCGGACTCGTGTGGGGTGAAAGACGAAAAATGACATTTTTTCGTCTGAGGGGTCCTTCGCGAAAGGACCCCATGAAAAAAAGGGTGGGGGAGAGGGCGGCTAGCCGCCCGGGGTGGTGACGGACCAGGCGTTGGTGTTTCCATTCTCGAAAGAGTCGGAGAACAGACCATCGAGGGCGGAGATACACCCGGGGAAGTGGGCGGTGATCAGGGTGTTGATATTGCCGCTGACGGTGGGGTGGAACTCGATGAGGTTGGAGCCGCAGTTGGCGTTGGTGGAGAAGTGGCAGTAGCTCATCATCGTTCCGGTGCCGCCGGGTGGGCAGGACTCGGGGCCGGTGTAGCAGCCGCCTTCGGCGTTGTAGCACTCGTCGACCGGGGGGGAGTAGCAATGGGTGTGCGGGGAGCCGAAGTTGTGGCCTAGCTCGTGGGCGATGACCCGTACGTCGTTGATCACGCCGACCGCGGAGCCGAAGGTTTGGGTGACGCTGTAGCCGCCGCCGGTGGATTGGGTTTCGCAGTAACCGTCGACCCAGGCGATTCCCGAGGAGGAGAAGGGGGAGCTTGATTTACCGGAGAGGAGCATGGCGAAGGTGCGGTCGATGGCGCCTTGGTTGCTCGACCAGTAGCTGCCGAACTCGCTCAGATGGGCGCCGCTGACGGGGGAGCCGGCGACCGTCCAGGGGTCGTCGTTGTAGGTGGGCGGGACGTCGAGGTCGAGGCGTAGGATGGTGTCGCCGATCAGCAGGCGCAGATCGATGTCGCGCTCGTACATGATGTTCATCTGGACGAAGAGGTCGGCGATCCAGTCGGTGGCCGCGGTGGTGCTGTTGGCGAACTTGAGGTGCAGGAATTCGTTGTCGGTGTCGATGGCGACGGTCGCCTGGCGACTGGGAGCGGTGCCTTCGGGCGCGGTTTGGGAGAAGAGGGTTACTGCCGCCGGATCGAAGTGGTTGAGGAAGTCGGTGGCGGGGTGGCGCAGGGCGTCGGTGCCACAAGCGGCGCTGAGGGTGGGGTCGGTGTCCCGCTTGCTGGGGCGCAGTTGATGGAGAGTGGCCGGGGTCCGTGGTTCTTCAATCTCGAACTGACCCCGCGGACCGCGCACCGAGCCGCGCAGAGTGCCGGTGACGGGGTTGAAGGAGAGGGCTAGGCGCACGCCGCGATCGGCGTCGCTGGTGCCCAGGAAGTGGAGGCGTTGGCTGAGCGGGGCCGAGCGTTGCACCGGTTGCTGGGCTGAACCGCCTTCGATCACCACGACCCGCGCGCC
>QIHU01000604.1 GCA_003231035.1 Acidobacteriota bacterium | reverse complement strand
TGCACCGTAGCCTCAAGGCGCTGGCCGACGCCACCTTCGTGGGCGACCAGAAGATCACCGCCCTGACGATCAATATTTCCGGCGAATCGCTCAACGACGAGTCTTTCTTGGAGTATGTCGACAGCGAGCTGACCCGTAGCAAGGTCGACCCTCGTCGGGTCCTCTTCGAGATTACCGAAACCGCCGCCATCGCCAACCTACAGGGCGCCATGCGCTTTATCAGCGACTTGAAGAAACGCGGCTCGCGCTTTGTACTCGACGACTTCGGTAGCGGCCTCTCCTCCTTTGCTTACCTCAAGAACCTGCCGGTCGATGTTCTCAAGATCGCCATCGAGTTTGTCCGCGACTCGGCCATCCCGGGAGTAGAGCGCACGATTTTTCGCTCGATCAATCAGATCGGCCATGAACTTGGACTCAAAACGATAGCCGAAGGGGTCGAGAGTCCCGAGGTGTTGGCGGTCTGCGACGAACTCGGACTCGACTACGCCCAGGGATTCTGGATCTGCCAGCCCCAGCCGATGTCCTCGACGCCATCGACCAGCCCAAGTCAAAGGAAAGAGCAGCTCCAGGGCAAGCCGACACAAGGCTAGTCCGGCTATTCGACAGTCACGCTCTTGGCCAGGTTGCGCGGTTGATCGACGTCGGCGCCGCGGCGCACGCCGATGAAATAGGCCAGTAGCTGCAAGGGCACCACATTGACGATCGGCTGGAGGAGGCGGTGAACGCGGGGTACCTGAATGACCTCGTCGGCGACTCCCGCGAGTTCCTCGGCATCGTGGTCGGTGACCGCGATGACCACCCCGTCGCGCGCCTTGACCTCCTGCATGTTGCCCATCACTTTGTCGTAGACCCGGTCTCCCGAGGCGACCATGACCACCGGCAGATCTTCGTCGATCAGGGCGATCGGGCCATGCTTCATCTCGCCCGCGGTGTAGCCCTCGGCGTGGATGTAGGAGATCTCTTTGAGCTTGAGCGCCCCTTCGAGCGCGATCGGGTAGTTGATTCCCCGCCCCAGATAGAGAAAGTCCTCGGCGCGGAAGAAGCGGCGCGCCAACTGCGCGATCTCCGCTTCGAGCGCCAGCGTCTTGTCGATCGCTTGCGGTAGATGGGCCAGGGCGGCGATTTCTTCGCTCGCCGTCTCCATTCCTCGCGCCTGACGCAGGCGCACGGCGAGCAGAAAGAGGGCCACCAGTTGGGTGGTGAAGGCCTTGGTCGAGGCCACCCCGATCTCCGGCCCGGCGTGGGTCAGGATCACCCCGTCGCTGATCCGCGTCGCCTGACTGTTGGCCACGTTGCAGATCGCTAAGAGCGCCGCGCCACGCTCGCGCGCCGCCTCCATCGCCGAAAGGGTATCGGCCGTCTCGCCCGACTGCGAGACGCCCACCGCCAAGGTTCCCGGCTCGACGATCGGGTCGCGGTAGCGGTACTCGGAACCGTAGTCGACCTCGACCGGAATCCGCGCCAGCTCTTCGATCAAGAACTTACCCACCAGAGCGGCGTGGAGGGAGGTCCCGCAGGCCAACAGATGAACCCGGCGCAGCCCGGCCAAGTCCTTCTCCACGAGGCCAAGCTCGTCGAAGTCGACCCGCGCCAGTTCGAAGTCGACCCGGCCACCAAAGGTGTCCTGTAAGGCCTGTGGCTGCTCGTGGATCTCCTTCAGCATGAAGTGTTTGTAGCCCCCCTTCTCGACCTGGATCGGATCCCAGTTCAAGCGCTCGACCACTCGCTCAACCGGCTGACTTTGCCCGTCCCAGATCTCCACCCCGCTCGCCGTCAAGAGGGCCAGGTCGTTGTTTTCCAGGAAGATCACCTCGCGGGTATAGGTGAGGAGCGCGGCGGGATCCGAAGCCAGAAAGCACTCGTTGTCACCCAGCCCCACGACCAGCGGCGGCCCCCGCCGAGTGACCACGATCTCTTCGCGAGGCGTCGCCATCACCGCGAAGGCATACATCCCTTCAAAACGCTGCCGGGCCGCGTCCACCGCGCCACGCAAGTCGTCGCCGTCGTAGAGCGACGAGATCAAATTGGCCACCACCTCGGTGTCGGTGTCGGTCTCGAAGGTCCAGCCGGCGGCGATCAGCTCCTTCTTGAGCTCTAGAAAGTTCTCGATGATGCCGTTGTGAATCACCGCCAGCCGGCGGCGGGCGTCGAGCACGGGATGAGCGTTGCGCTCGTTCGGTGGCCCGTGTGTCGCCCACCGGGTGTGACCCAAACCGAAACTCCCCGCGAGGGGTTCACGACTGAGCTTGTCGACCAGCCGGTCGAGCTTGCCTTCCGCCTTCGAAGCGATCAGCCCCTCCGAGCCCCGCACCACCACCCCGGCCGAGTCGTAACCGCGGTACTCCAGCCGGCGCAACCCTTCGACCAATAGCTCCACCACTTCGCGACTACCCACGTAGCCCACAATTCCGCACATCGTGCCTACCTCTTTTTCTTGCCTCGTTTTTTCTTGTCTTGTCGCGCCTGGCGGTCGGCCCAACCGGGGATATTTCGCTGCCGGGCTCGGCCCACCGCCAATTCGCCGTCGCCCACATCGTGGGTGACCACCGAACCGGCGGCGGTGGTCGCACCTTCGCCCACCGTCACCGGCGCCACCAGCATGGTGTCGCTGCCGACGAAGGCTCGGTCGCCGATTTGGGTGGGGTGTTTGTCGCGACCGTCATAGTTGCAAGTCACCACCCCCGCGCCGATATTGGCCTCGGCACCGACGGTGGCATCCCCCAGGTAGGCGAGGTGGCCCGCCTTGGCGCCCTCGCCCAGCTGGCTGTTCTTGATCTCGACGAAGTTGCCCACCCGGGCTCCTTCCAGCAAAACCGAAGCCGGGCGAAGCCGGGCGAAAGGGCCCACCCGACACTCGCTTGCGACCCGTGCCCCATCGAGCACGCAGTAAGGCTCCACGGTCACCGCATCGGCCAACTCGCTGTCGCGCAACCAGGCGCCTTGGCCCAGCGTGCAGCCCTCGCCGATGACGGTGTGGCCGCTGAGGGACACTCCGGGGTGGAGGACCGTGTCGCGACCGACACGCACACCGGCTTCGACCACCGTGCGAGCGGGATCGAGCACCGTCACCCCAGCGGCCATCAGCGCTTCAATCTTGCGCCTCACTAGAACCTGATGGACGCGCGCCAAGTCGGCGCGGGTGTTGACCCCAAGTGCTTCTCCAGGATCGTCGAGATCGATCAACGCCACCCGTTGCCCATCGCTCGCGGCGGCGGTGACCGCGTCGGTCAAATAGATCTCACCCTGGGCATTGGCGGCGTCGAGCTGGGCCAGGCGCTCGAAGATTCCCGGGGTCGGCACGGCGTAGAAGCCGGCATTGACCCGTCCAATTCGCAGCTCCTCAGCCGTCGCGTCCGCCGCTTCGACGATCCTCGCCAGCGCATCGGGGGCGGACGGCGCGGCGAGCACTCGGCCCAGCGAGCCGGGGTCGTCCAGTTCGGCACAGGCCATGGCACCCCAGCTGGCGCTCGCCTCCGCGGCGCGCGCCAGCCGCTCCACGGTGTGCGCCGTAATCACCGGTGCATCGCCTGAGAGCACCAGGACGGTGGCGTCGGCCACGCCCGCGTCCAGGAGCGCCTGGCGAGCCTGGGCCAGGGCGTGGCCGGTACCGAGCTGCTGGCGCTGCTCCACCCAGTGCAGCCCTTGGTCAGCGAAGGCTGCGCGGACCTCCTCGCCACCGTGGCCGACCACCACCATGATGGGATCGCAACCCGCGGCGCGGGCCGCATCGATCACCCAGCCGAGTAGCGGCCGGCCGCCCACCGAATGCAACACTTTCGGACCTGTCGAGTGTAGACGAGTGCCCTTGCCCGCGGCCAGAATCACCGCCGCGCGCCGGCCAGTAGTGGGATCGATCATCTCTTCAAGGCCTCCGCGGGAGCAGAATCGTCAGACGTCAGAGTTCCAAGCGCACCGTGGCCGTGGCTAGCCAAACGCAAGATCACCGTGCCCAACGACTCGTCGTCATGGCGTATGAGTTCGTCGTCCGCGAGCAACTCCTCTTCGATCAGTTGCACCCCGTGGGCCTCGAAGTCGGCCCGGTCGACCTCGACCGGCATCGATCCGAGGGCCGCGTAGCGGGCCAGCCGGTCGCTGGGTAGAGGGGTCATGTTGGCGATCACGCCATCGACCAAACCCTCGCCGACGTGCCGTTGCACCGCCTGGAGGTGATCCAAACCGGTCATCCCATCGGTTTCGCCAGGTTGGGTCATCAGGTTCAACGCCAAGAAGACCCGTGCCGAACTCTCTTGGACCGCCTGCCGAATGGCCGGGATGAGCAGATTGGGAAGAATCGAAGTGTAGAGCGATCCGGGGCCCAAGACAATCAGATCGGCCTGGCGCAGTGCGCTGATGGCGGCGGGAAAGGCCGCGACCGCCGCCGGTTCCAGCTCCAGCTGGGTCAATCGTTCCGCCGCCATCCCAATCGCCGACTCCCCTTCGTACCACTTCCCCGAAGCTCCTCGTGCTCGCAGGTGAACATCGGACAAGGTCGACGGCAAGATGCGACCGCGCACCGACAGAATCTCCTCGGCGGTCAGGATCGCCTGGTAGAAGTTGCCGGTGATGCCAGTCAACGCGGTCAAAAAGAGATTGCCGAAGGAATGGCCCGAGAGCCCCTCGCCGTTGGCGAATCGGTACTGGAAGAGTCGGGTCAGAAGATCTTCATCGTCGGCCAACGCCGCCAGACAGTTGCGCACATCTCCGGGCGGTAGAACTCCAAAATCCCGGCGTAGGCGGCCTGAGGAGCCGCCGTCGTCGGTCATCGTCACCACACCGATCAGACCCTCGGCGTTGGCTTGCGGCCCGCGCGCACGCTTGAGCGCGCGCAGCAAGACCGCCAAGCCGGTTCCGCCACCGAGGACGGCGAGCCGCGGGACGCGGCTCTTCACGTCATTCGAGACCGAAGAGATGTCCGAGCTCGGAGTCTTCGCGCAGCGCCTCGAAATCGGGATCGTGGAATGCGTGAACTCGATTCTCGGGATTCATCTCCACCGCGCGACTCAACAACTCGACCGCCTCTTCGGGCCGATCGGCGAGAGCGTGAATAGAGGCCTTCAAGAAGGTGAAGTTCTCGTCCGTGGCCTTGCCGTGCTGGTCGCACAAGTCCAGGGCCACATCCAACTCACCTCGGTTCTTGTGGAAAACCGCCCGCAGGTAGGGATCCGCCGGTGCCTCCTCGGCCGCCGAGCGTGCGCGACAGACTTCCCGGTACTGGCGGGACCGGTCGGTGAGATCGATCGACTCGCTCTCGGCGATCACCGTCTCGAAAAGAGCCGCGGCCTTTTTCCAACTCTTCGCGTAGAGCGCCTTGATCGCCTCTTCGAAGGTCCCCGTCGCTGGATCGGGGCCGATAATCCCCGCCGCCGCGTCTTTGCTGTCGACTTTGAGTTCAATCAACTTCTTTCGGACTTCTTCGGGATCGGCCTCGAAACGCCGCGCCAACTCGTTGAGCGTCTTCGAGCCCGAATACCGATTGAGGTAACCCGTCTCCGCCTTGGTCCAATTCTTAGCCATGATCCTCCAAAAAACGCTATCTCTTGCGCAATTCAACCAAAATCTGCTTGGCGACGGACTTGAGGGTGTCGAAGACGCCCTCGCCGCTCGTCGCGATTGCTTCGAATGTCGGTTCTCGTTTGAAGTTCAACACCCGGTACATCTCGTCCACCCCGACGAGACTCGGTAGGTCGCGCTTGTTGAACTGAAGCGCGTAGGGCATGGTCGCCAAGTCGAGTCCGTGTTCCGCCAGGTTGGCCCCTAAGTTGCGGATCGATTCGACGTTCGCCTCGGCCCGTGCCTCCTGGCTGTCGGCCACGAAGACCACGCCGTCGACCCCTTTCAAGATCAACTTCCGGCTGGCGTCGTAAAAGACCTGGCCCGGAACGGTGTAGAGATGAAAGCGGGTGGTGAAACCACGAATGGTTCCTAGGTCCAGGGGTAAGAAATCGAAAAACAGGGTCCGATCCGTCTCCGTCGCCAACGAGATCATCTTGCCGCGGGCATCGGGCGAGGTCTTGTTGTAGATGTACTGCAAGTTGGTCGTCTTACCGCACAGCCCCGGGCCGTAGTAGACGATCTTGCAGTTGATCTCTTTGCTGGCGTAGTTGATGAACGTCATGGCCTACGGAGGAACACCGGCTCCTCAACTCCTGGCGGATCGAACGAAAAGTGGTGGAAATAAACCTTCAGCGGCACTCGACGCTGCTGAAGCTAGCGGTCTTGACACGGTCTCTTCACTGGAGCGGTTGAAATCGCCCGCGGCTCAGTCCCTGAACAGAGCGTCGATATCCTCATCGGTGATTTCGGCGAACGGGCTATCTTGACTTCTTTCCTCGGCCACCGCGCTACTGCCACTCTGCTGCAGCATCTTCTCGAAAATCCTCTCCAACTCGAGGTTGGCCCGCTTGACCCGCAAGCGGACCAAGCCGAGAGAAGATCGATCATCGAAGATCACCACCAGAATCGCCCGTTTGGCGACGATCGAGATGTGAATGTGTTCCCGCTCCCCTTCGTGGAAGAGGACCGAGAACTCGCGCTCGCCGATCAACTTCGCCAAGCCATCGGTCGCCGCCACATTGCCCGCGGTCAGCGAAGCTAGGGAGGTGATGTCGAACTGCGACACATCTCCAGCATTGGCGATTTGCTGGCCATTCTTGTCGACCAAGAAGACCGCGCGGGCATTGGCGTCTTGGCGCAGACGCACCAAGCCGTCAAACAGGAGCTTTGATTCTTCCTCGTAAAGGACGAAATTCGCTGGGGACATAGGGGTCGGTCGCTCTGAAAGCCGTACAGGTGAGCCGTCGGGAGGCCCCTGGAAACGGAACCTAGTTTGAGTGGGCGATTCTACGCCAAATGCGAGCCGAACGAAACCCGGCGCACCACAATGCCAGCTACCACGACTCCCATTGACGCCCCCCACCGGCCGCAGCTGGTACCATGCCACCATCGTCCGTTGAAGGAAGACTTGATGTTCGCGGCGCCGGTTCAGCAAACCCCGGACCGCTGCTCGCCACACCTTATTCTTGGCCACTATGACCTTAGCCGATGACTTCAAGTTGTCTTCGCGCGGACGTAATCGGCTGGCCACGCTGCTGCCGCTGGCCGCGACTCTAGCCCTCCTGCTCGCCGCCGCGTTGAGTTCGGCGCTGGCACCCCACGGCCACTGGGGGCGACCCTGGATTTTTCTAGCGCACCTCCTCGCGGCCGCGGCAGCCGCGACCTACCACCCCAGTGAGACCGTCACCACGGGTGAAAAAATTACCGGGGCACTCGGGCTGGGCACGGTGGTCCTCCCTTCGACGATCCTCCTGCTAGGCGTCGTTCCCGCCACCTGGATCGCTTTTGGCGCCGTCTTCATGAGCTGCCTAGTGCGCTGTTGTGTCCAGGTGGGAGCCAGCGGCGGTTTTTCCATCGCTGCCTGCTGGAACCGCATTCGTCGAGACCTGCGTCAGTGGTGCGAGGCGGCCTGCGCCCATGCCATGGCGACTCTGGCCAGCGGCGGTCTGTGGCTATGGCTGACGGCTAATCCAGCCCCTAAGATCGCCAACGGCGGCCCCGGCCCCACCGCCGGAGCGCTCATCGGGCCCCTCCTCGCGGCACTGGCCCTCTACCTCGCCCTAGCATTGGGAGTCCCTTGGCTGGTCCTACGCCTGCGCCGACCCGACCTGCGACCACCGTGGCTGCCCAAACTGCTGTTGCTCATTCCCGACGGGGCCGGCTGGTGGGTCGGGCTGTTGGTGGCGCTGGCCACTCGCGGCAACCCCTGGCTGGCCATCGGCCTGCTCGTCTCCTTCGCCGCCCTGGCGCTCGAAGCCTCCCGCCACGCACTGCGCCGGGCCTCGGCGCAACGCCATATCGACGACCTCGAAGCGGTCGGCCAAGCCGGCAAGCGGATGATCGAGAGCCCGCACCAACTGACCTCCCTGGTCAATCGCATCCGCGCCGAGTGCCGGCGGGTACTGGCGGCACCTTGGTTCCAGTTCGAGTTGCTGAACAAAGAGGGAAGCCGCAGCTGGTTTGCCGGCCCCGACGGCGTCTTGCACGAAGGTGTACCTCGACCCGGGTCGGCGCCGCCGACCCTGCCAGGAGTCCACAAGCGGGTCGGCTGGCGGGTGCTCGACTATCCGCTCAAAGCCGAGCGGCGGGTGCTCGCCTGCCTTCGTCTGTGGTGCGACCCACGAACAGTGGAGGCTGAAAATCAGCTGCTGCTCGAAAGACTCTTGCCGCAGATGGCCGCTTCGGTCCACCGCTCCATGTTGGATCGCGACGCCAAGAGCGACGCCCTGACTGGGGTCGCCGTGCGGCGGGTGCTCGAAGAGCGGTTGGAGAATGCCTATCAGCAAGCCATCGAAGATGGCAGCCCCTTCTCGGTGGTCATGCTAGACCTCGATCACTTCAAACGGATCAACGATGTGCACGGCCACGACGCTGGCGACCAAGCCCTCAAGGCTTTCGCCGACCTCCTCCAAGCCAACACCCGCGACCCCGACTTGTGCTGCCGCTACGGCGGCGAAGAGTTCACCTGGCTGCTCGAAGACACCTCCGGCCCCACCGCGCTGGCCGCCGCCGAGCGGCTGCGCGGCCAAGTGGAAGAACTCTCGCTGGTCATCGCCGGCAAGCCGATTCCCTTCACCATGTGCGCCGGCGTCGCCGCCTTCCCCCAGCTCCATATCAAGACCGCCTCGGAACTCCTCCTCCTCGCCGACGAAGCGCTCTACGAAGCCAAGAACCGAGGCCGCAATATCGCCCT
>QIHU01000021.1 GCA_003231035.1 Acidobacteriota bacterium | reverse complement strand
TGGGACGAAGGGCCGCATCTGCAAAGCGAGCGCATCGAGCGCCATCGCGAGCGCGCCCTAGAGCTTTTGGAGGCGGGCAAGGGCTACCGCTGCTACCGCACCCGTGAGGAGACCGAAGCGCTACGGCAGCAAAGCGACAAGGCTCTACGTTGGGAAGTCTTGCGCCTTCCCGACGAAGAGCAGCAACGGCGAGCCACGGCGGGGGAGCTCCAAGACCTGGTGCGCGGTGACGTCCGCTATCCGCCGGAAGCGCTCGACGACTTCGTCCTCCTGCGCTCAGACGGCACCCCGACCTACCATCTGTCGGTGGTCTGCGACGACCTCGACATGGGGATCACCCACATCCTGCGCGGCGAGGACCACGTCCCCAACACTCCCAAACACATCGCCCTGATCGAAGCCCTGGGCGGCACGATGCCCACCTTCGGCCATTTGCCGATGATCCTGGGGCCTGACAAGAAAAGGCTCTCCAAGCGCACCGGCGCGGCCTCGGTCGAAGAATTCCGCCAGCAAGGCGTGCTGCCGCAGGCGCTCTACAACTACCTGGCCCTCCTCGGCTGGTCGCCGGGCGGCGATCTAGAGCTGATGAGTCGCAAGGAGATGGCCGAGCTGTTCACAGTAGAGCGCCTCATCGCCTCACCCGCCGTCTTCGACACCGACAAGCTCGCCTGGATGAACGGCCAATACCTGCGCAGCCTGCCACTCGAAGAGCTGATGCCGCACCTCTTACCCTTCGTCGAAGACCTGGGCTTGGGGGAGGCCGATCGCGGCCGCTTGGCGGCGATCGAACTCCATCGCGACCGCGCCAAAGACCTGCGAGAACTCGCCGGCTTCATGACCCCCTACTTCACCGACCACCTCGACTACGACCCCGAACTCTGCGCCAAATTCCTCACCGACCCGGCCCTACCTGCCCAACTCGAAGAACTGGCCCGCCGCTACCAGGCCCTAGAACCCTTCGACCTAGAGGCCATCGAAACCACCCTGCGCGAGCTCGCCAAAGAGGTCGAAGTCAAAGCCGGAGCCCTCATCCACCCCACCCGCATGGCCCTATCCGCCAGCAAGACCGGCCCCTCCCTCTTCCACCTAGTAGAGATGACCGGCCAAGGGGCCACCAGCCGCCACTTCGCCCACTTCCTAACCTTCCTCAGAGACCACGCCCAACCGGCCCAGGAAGCACCTTGACCTGACACCCCTTTTTTCATAGCCTCACCCCTCAGTTGGGACGTCGTCTAATGGTAAGACTCGCGCCTCTGGAGCGTGCAATCGGGGTTCGAATCCCTGCGTCCCAGCCAATAGCTAAGTGGTTGAAAATAAGCGACTTGATGAGTTTTTGGGCTGCGAGCTCCGAAGACAAGCCTTTCTAGCCGCAAGCCCTCCCAAGTCCCATCCTCCAGTCGCTTGACCGCCTAGCGGGCTAACGCACCTCACCGGGTGCCGCCAAATAAAGCTCGCGACAGCCGCCCTCCCAACCGGAGCAGTCCGACCTTGCCGACGTCCGAGGCCAGGCAGTCTCAAGACGAGCGCTGGAGATTGCAGCAGCCGGGGGCCACAACCTACTTCGAGTTGGTCCACCTGCTGGAGTCGGGCGCTGGTTGTTCTGAGCCGCAACTCATAATTCCGAAGTGCGATCCGGTTCTCGCGGGCAGGGATGCACAAGTGCTGCTCGGACCTTCCGCGCAGGTGCTACTGGACCGGAAACAGCGCCTCGAGGATCTCGGCCATCCGGCCCTGCCACATGCCCCAGCCGACGCCGTCGTCACTTTCGAAAATCTTCGGGCTGTAGCCGTTTTTCTCGAGCGCCGCCACCATGCTTTTCGCGTCTCTGCGAGCGTCGAAGTCAAAGAACGGATCGAAGGAATCGTACGAGCTCCAGTGGAACAGCAGCTCGAGGTCGTGCTTCTCGCCCGAGGCGGCGGCCATCAGCTCCTCTTCGAGCTCTTCATGCTGGTAGGACTGAGCAGCGGCCCGAGAGACAGTCTCCGGGTGATGCAGCGGGAGGTACATTGTTGCGAAGCTGGTGCCGCCGTAGAGGCCCTGGCCCATGACCGCGCGGGACTCGCGGCGAGCGTCGGTGCGGAAGGTCTTGTCGAGGAGAGGGATCAGCTCTTCGGCTTGCGCCCGGGTGTATTCGGCGGTCTTCGCGCCGCCGACTTCGCTCCATTCGACCCTCGGCACAAAGGCTACGATCACCGGCGCGACCGTCTTGCCAATCAGGTTGTCGAGGCTCTTGTCCATCTCCCCGATCGAGAGAGCCTCATCGCCGTTGTTGACCAGCAGCAGCGGGTAGCGGCCGTCGCCCTCGCCGTAGCCGGACGGCAGGTAGATCTGAACTTCGCGTTCATTGTCCAGCTGCTCACTCTTCCACTGCAGCTTCTCGATGCTGCCGCGCTGGCCCTCGGGCTCGCGCAAATGGGACGGAGCCTGCCAGCCGGCGGTCGCCAGCACCGATCGCTCGCTGCCTTCGGGACCAGTCTTCTGCGGATTGGCCGGATCGGTCATCGGCTCGTCGAAGACCGAGAATCGATAGGAAAAGAGGGCTTTCTCGGGCAGCTCATAGCTCCGAAAGTAGAAATCCGTGCCTTCGACCCGGTGCATAGCGTGCTCACCTCCTCCGCGGATGAAGTTGCCGGAGACTGCCAGGTCGTCGACCTCACCGAAGTAGACGAAGTGCACCAGATTCCCTTCGAGAATCGGCAGAGTCGGGTGGTCGATCAGAAAGCGCTCGATCATTTCGCTCTTGTTCTCAGCCATCGCGAGCTTGTTGACGAAGGCGCCGAAGTCTCCGCGCAGGTCCCAGTCAGACCCGGCCCAGTCTGCCGAGATCCGCTCGGCGTCGGCTGATTTCGCCGAGATCGCTTGCGTGACGCCGATGGCTGAGATGTCGGCCAGATTTCGGACGTAAACCTTGCCATCGGCAAAGCTTGGCCGCGTAAAGTAGCCGCGAGCCAGCGCCTGGACCCGCGCCACCTCCGAGTACTTTTCCGGCGTCGCCTCCGCGACCACGATCTCTCCAGAGCGGATCAGAATCACCAGGTGACCGTCGATCAACACCAGATTTCCCACACCCGGCGGCCGCGACTTCCACACCATCTCGCCGGTCGCCGCATCGACGCAGGTCAGGAAGTTGCCGGCGAAGCCGTAGAGGTGGTCTCCATAGGGTGCCGGAGCTGCAAAATTGCCTTGGCTGCGCAACGCGGTGGAGCGCCAGGCCTCTTCCACTGCGTACCCCGCAGCGTTCTTGCTGACCTGGAAGAGGGCCGACTCGCGCCCATCGACCAGGAGGATACCGCCCTCTCCCACCGGTACAGATTGCGCCGAAGCGAAACCGCCGCCGTCGCCTTCGGTGTGCTGATGCTGCCACAGCACCTCACCGGTCTCGGGAGCCAGGCCGAGCAGGTTCCGGTCGGTGACCGCGACCAACATGGTCTCGCCCCCCAGGTCGAACGCCATCGGCGACTGATACCTAACCGGATCGTCGCCGGTCGACCACCGCAACTCGCCAGTCTCACGCTCAAAGGCTGAGACTGAGCGCCCGTCCTCACCGCCAGTCTCGACCACCAGCAGATCGCCGATCACCGTCGGCGTGGTGGCGAATCCGAAGTTCGGCTTCACGGCACCGAAGTCGGCCACCAAATCGCGACGCCACCGCTCCTTGCCGTTTTCCAGGGAAACGGCGAACAGCCAGCCACGGACACCCAGGCCATAGACCACTCCGCCGTCGATGGTCGGCGTTGCCAGGGGACCGTCGTCGGCGCCGCCAACCCCCTCGTAGGTATCGGAGATCCGGTAGCGCCACTGCTCGGCGCCAGTCGAAGCGTCGAGCGCCACCAGGTAGTCCGACTCGCCATCCGAGAATGTGGTCGTCAGCCGCCCGTCGACCACCAAGATCCCTGAATAGGCCGAGCCCAGGGGCCGTGACCACACCCGCTCGAGACCGAAGGCGCCGCCGTCGAACACGCCGTTGCCCAGCGAGGTGAGGTTGCCCTCCGGGCCGCTCCACATCGGCCAGTCTGCCCCGTCGCGTGGAAGCGTGATCGAGCGCTCGGTTCGGAGCTCGGGATCGTTTTCGGCGACGGCAACGCTGGTCACGGCCAGAAGAACGAGGCAGGTCGAAGCAATACATTTTTGATGCAAGGCAGACTCCTCCGCAATTGAAGATCGGTTTCCGGGCCTCGAGCCCTGAGTTTTGAGTCTCGGCCATGCCCATCTAGCTGGCTAGGAATGATCTCGTGATCGATGTGATCTTATCGTGATCTGTTGAGGGGGGAGGCGCCGAAACGACAGTACGGCGACGATTCGAGAGTCGGCCGAATCGATCGGCTGGCGCGGCCGCCGGTGTCTGGGCCATAATTGGGCCCATGCAGACGCTGAACACCCTGCGGATCGGCGACTTCGACGTTGAGCCCTCGCTCAATCGGCTCTACAAAGGGCACGAGATGCTCACGGTCGAGCCCAGGGTGATGGACCTGTTGATGTTACTTGCCGAATCGCCGGGACAGGTTTTCGGCCGAGACGAGATCCTCCAGCGCGTTTGGCCCGAAACCACGGTCCAGGACGACGCGTTGCGCCGGGTGGTGACGTTGCTTCGGCGGGTGCTCGATGACGACCCGAAGGAACCGCGGTACATCGAGACCATCACCCGTCGTGGCTATCGCCTGGTGGCTCCGGTGTCGCGTCCAGACCCGAAGCCGACCGACTCGGTCGCGAGGAGAACACCTCGGCTATTGGCAGGCATCCTTCTGGTCGTCGGCCTGAGCGTCGCAACGGGCTGGCTGGTCCAGCGCGGAGGCACTCCCAATACCCAGCTCGACCTGCGCCCCCTCACCAGCCTACCTGGCCATGAGTCGGATCCGGCATTTTCGCCAGACGGCAGCAGCGTTGCCTTCATCCACGAGGAAAGCGGCCAGAGCGCATTACTGGTGAAGGGCATTCGAGATGGCGAGGCCCGACAGATCTTGCAACGGCCTCGCCTGTCGGCGCCCGCCTGGTCCCCGGGCGGGGATCGCTTGCTAGTCGTGGCCGGTGGCAGTGATTGCAAAATCCTATCCGCGGAAGTCCATCATCCGTCGACAGTCCAAAGCCTCTACGCCTGTAGCGAAGGGGAGCGCCTGGACACGGTCCTCCAGCCCGACGACGAAACGCTGATCTTCAACCGTCGTCCTGCGCGGTTCGGCTCTCCTTGGAGAGTCCATCGTTACGATCTCGTCACGCGCGAGAGCACCCAGCTGACCCTTCCTTCCGAGCCAGGATACGGCGACCTCTCCCTGGCACTGTCCCCGGACCGCCAGAAGGTCGCGGTGATCCGTCATTTGATCGGCGAGCGTTCGAAGCTGCTGATTCTCGACTGGGCCTCGGGAGCCCAGGAAGTGATCGATCATTTCCCCGACACCTCCTGGCACGTTTCCTGGTCTCCAGATGCGAAGTCGCTCGTCTTCGCCGACGGGACCGGCCTCTACCGTCACTACCTGGAAGGCGGCAGGACGCAGCGGCTGCTCTCTAGTCCGCGAGACTTGCGCCAACCGTCGGTCAGCCCGGTGGGCCATCGCGTGGCGGTAGTGGACCAGCGCTTCCGTTCGAACATTGTGAGGCAGCCGAACCCTCTTGTCGACGTCACCGCCGAGCCCGAGGTCATCGCCTCGTCCACGCGGGCGGAGTTCATGCCGCGCTTCGGACCGAACGGGGACCGACTGGCGTTCATCTCCGGGCGTTCGGGGCGTTCCGAGATTTGGGTTAGTCGGCCCGACGGTGGGCTCGATCGTCTCTTCGGAGTCGACCGTCCCAACCACATCCATGCCTTCCTGTGGTCTCCGGCGGGGGATCGGATCGCGGTCTCCGATCATCAGGCGCGGCTCCTGATCGTCGACACGGCCACTGGCGACTCCGAGGTCGTACCCGGGTCGCCATTCAGCGGCCAGCTCCTCGATTGGTCGGCGGACGGCTCCTCCATCTACCGCCTTGAGACCACCGACGGCTCGCCCGAGGTTTGGCGGGTCAGGCTGGACGACGGAGACCGAAGACAGATCACCCGTTGCGGTGCCAAGGCGGCGCAGGAATCGCCAGATGGCAAATCTCTCTACGTGACGCGTCGCCACACGCCTGGGCTCTGGCGGGTCGAGCTGGAAGGCGACGGGCGACCAACACGGATGCTCGACGACGTGGTCTGGCACGCCTGGATGTCGAGCGATCGCGGAATCTACAGCTTTGAGGCGACGTTGGCCCAGCCCGGGATCTACTTCCGGGAATCGGTCGTGGGGGAGCCAGTCTTGGTGCTTCCGCTACCCACGGTGAAGCTCGACTTTTCGGTTTCGAAAGACCACCGGTGGCTCTCCTACGCCCAGGCCGCCTCCCCGGACGGCGACATCATACTCATCGAGGGCTGATCGGAGCCGGTAGGACGCGGATTGTAGCTAGAGCTCCGCAGTGGCCGACGCTCCTAGGCCAACGTCGTCACGTGGCTCTCGTGTCTCGACCCCGCGAGACCTGCTGGCCTGCTGACTCTAGTTCGCTCCGTTCAGGATGAGACAGTGGGTCAGCAGCGCTGCAGTGAATGTCTCCAGCGTGAAGCGTGGTGGCGAGAGGTGCAGAGTTTCGGGATATGCCTCACTGAGTATTCAGCGGGTGGAGGCCGTTTCCCACTTCATGGTGGCCCCGGGTTAAAACCAGCCGAAGAGAGGGTGTGCCTAGCGAAGACGAGTGACGCCTTTGAGTGACGGGAGGGTCGAAGACGGTCCGAGTTCAGTGGAGGAAGACGAAAATGGAGGAAGCTACCCACAAGGGATAACTTCCAACTAATGAGTGACTTAAGCTGTAAGTCGTGTTGTTTCAGGAACCTCCGAAGAGAGCCCGGATCGTCTCCCTGCGTCCCAGCCATGCTCCTCCGGTCAAATAACTTGCTGGAGGTAAAGGGCTTATCGATTTGAGTAGCTGCGAACAACTTAGTCCCAACCCCCCTTAGGTCTTGCTCTCCCAAGTCAACCCCTCTCAGCCGCTGACTCGCCTAAAGGGCTGAGGTCGCCCTTCGAAGCCTGCTCACTGGCCGTGCCAGGACTCGGGGAACAATCGGACGTGGAGAGCATCCGCCATGCTCGATCGCATCACCTTCGACCCTGAGATTCTGCGAGGCCGTGCCTGCATCCGAGGGATGCGCATCCCAGCCTTGGTGATCGTCGGACAGATCGCACAAGGGGCATCCGTTGATGAGATCCTCGCCGACTACCCGGATCTTGAGGTGGAAGACACCCAGCAGGCGATCCAGTACGCGGTCTGGTTGACGCAGGAGCAGGTCCAGCACGCCTAATACACATGCGGTTTCTAGCCGACATGGGCGTCCTGTAGCAAGTGATCGACTGGCTGCGAGAGCTGGAGCGTGAGGCAGTCCGCCTTCGGTGAGAATCTTCTAGTAATTCGATCCACCTTCAAGAGGATGATGGCTACGCCGGCATTCACCCCCTGCTGGCTATAGGGACTCCTAGCGCTTTCGAGACCTGCGGATTTCGTCGAGGTCGGCTTGCGCTGCTTGCTTGCGCTCCTCAAGGTCCAGCTCCGCCTGTTTCTGCTTCTCAGGCCATCCTCTCCAGAGCTGTCGCTCTTGCTCAAACTGAGCAGTGCTAACTGCGCGTGGCCGAGATTCCTCCACCCACGATTCAGGATTGGTCGAGAAGACCATCCGATGAGCATTCTCGGCGAGCATCTTCCGAAGCTGTACGGTCGGGTCTTGTCGAGGACCGTTCCCCGCGGCCGCCGACGCGCTCCAATCTCTGTGAAGAATAGATGCTGAGGTCCCAGTGGCATGAAGATGTTTGCCCGGTCATTGCCCCAGCCACCGTTTAGGTCGTACTCGGTAGCGCTGGTGTAGTTGAGCTTCACGACAGGGTTGTCACTCGTAATCCAGCTCATGCCTGGCCAAGGCTTCAGGATAGTCCAGTCGTGCTGGTGTAGGACCGTGGCTGTCCCGCGAAGAAGGTGCTTTAAGTGGAAGAGCCACAACTGCCTTCCCACCACCTGGTGCGCCCGAATGCCGATCACTCCTTGGTCCGGGAGCGGCTTGAATTCCAATGCTACCGGGAAATCTTCAGCTCCTTTCCTTGCCTCTTGCTGGAGCGGTTCTCCTGACCGATGAGACTCTTCGAGATTCTGCACCGAATCTTCGAGAATTTCAGCGATGGTCGTGCCTTTGCTGTCGTGTGCAGGTCTCAGCATTTCCAGCATCCGAGCCGGCGTCCTGAGATCCTGGAGGGCGAGATAGCGCACCAGGAGTACCCAGTCCTCTGGGCGCATTCGGCTATCACTGACGGCCTTGTGAATAGCTTGCTGGGCCGGGGACTCGTAGTCAGTGTTGAACCACTGCTCCAAGGCGTCAGTTTCCTCTCCTTGAAGGATCTGAGTATAGAGATGCCGGTGATAGGCGACCCCGCGAGGTGATACCTTCTTCCAGCAGGGGACTCTAGAATCAGAGACGAGCGTCCGGTACGACCAGAGCTTGTGGTCTTCGCCTGCCCACCGCTTCAGATAGCTCTCGGGCACGAAGTGATTGTCTCGCGTCAGTTCCAAGATCGTTCCCTCTCTCTGTTCTGAGTTCCCAGACTATCTTTTCGATGAAGGACGGCTCCAGCAGTGGCCAGCCAACTCCAGTCGATCCGTTCTGGTCGAGAGAGCGGGGTGGCGTTGAATCGCCGTCGCCTTTGCGGGCGCCACCAGCCCAGGGGCGGTATGCTATACGCACTATGATTCCGCTCCGGGCGGAGAGGAGGTGCTGCCATGGTGATGCTGGCGATCAAAGAACAGATTCTCCAAGACCTAGATCGGCTCTCGCCGAAGAAGCAGCAACAGGCCGCAGAGCTAGTGCACGGCCTGGTTTCTAGCTTGCCCAAGGGCGCATCTGGGCGCGATCTACTACGCTTCGCGGGGACTCTCGATGATGAGTCCGCGCGAGAAATGCTGGAGGCTATCGAGGAGGGCTGTGAGCAGGTGGATCCGGGTGAGTGGTAGCTACCTGCTCGACACCAATATCGTCATCGCCCTCTTCAATGAGGACCCTGCGGTTCGAACCCAGCTCGAAGACAACCCGGAGATCTACCTTCCCTCTGTGGTCCTTGGCGAGCTTCGCTTCGGTGCCGGACAATCGGCTCGGCCCGATGCGAACGAGGCTCGCATCGATAGCTTCAGTGCTGCGTGCACTATTGTGGTGGTCGATGCTGAGACTGCTAAGCAGTACGGCCGAATCAAAGGAGCGCTGCGTGAGAAAGGGCGGCCGATTCCAGACAACGATATTTGGATTGGCGCTATCGCCCTTCAGCACGGTCTAGTCGTTGCTTCGCGGGACAGGCACTTCGAAGAGATCGAGAACCTCCGGGTCGCAGCTTGGTAGCGACCCAAGGTGTTGGCATCGCTCGGAAAGTGACCCAGCCAGCAATCCTCATTCCTGTTCATCGATGCCGAATCAGGAAGGATGTTCTCTGAGGAGGGGCAAGGCGAGTCGCCGCATACACTCACCGCACCATGGCCGACCTCATACCCAAGAAAGACGACTCCATCCTTCCCACGGAGATCATCGAGCGTCGGATCTACTTCGTCCGTGGCGACAAGGTCATGCTCCACAGCGATTTGGCTGAGCTGTACGAAGTGGAGACTTTCAACCTCAACAAGGCCGTCAAGCGGAACCTTGGCCGCTTTCCCGCGACTTCATGTTTCAGCTCACGAGGGAGGAGTGGGGTCGTTTGAAATTCCAAACTGGGATAGCAAAGCCGGGCCGAGGGGGACGTAGGACGCCACCCTACGCCTTCACCGAGCAAGGCGTTGCGATGCTCGCAAGCGTCTTGCGAAGCGAGCGAGCCGTGCAGGTGAACATCGCCATCGTGCGGGCCTTCGTGAAGCTCCGGGCGATGCTTGCCAGCCATGCCGACCTTGCGCGCAAACTCGAAGAGCTAGAGCAACGCTACGACCAGCAGTTTCGGGATGTGTTCGAGGCGATCCGTAGCCTCATGAGGCCCCCCGAGGAGGAGCCACGGCCTTATCGGGTTCAACCCGGAGGCGTGAGGCCCACCTGGGCGCGAACGCGTGGCGAGAAGCTCGCTACCGAGTGACACGATCGAGGCTTGGTCCGGTCATTCAATCTTGACAGACTCGTGTATAGTTTGACTAGGAGGCCAAGATGGCGACTACGACAATCTCACTGACAGAGCTACGCCCTCGTCTCTCAGAGTTGGTGGAGCGAGCCCATACTGAATTCGGGCGGTTCTTGATTACGCGCCGGGGCCGCGCCGAAGCCGTACTGCTATCTTCGGAGGAGTTCGATGGGCTACTCGAGACGCTCGAGATGCTCTCCGACGAGCCGTTGGTTCTTCGGCTTGCAGAGGCGGAGGAAGAACTCACTTCGGGCGGTGGTCACTCGCTAGCGGAGCTTCGAGAGGAGATGAGGCGTGGCGACCGTAAGGCTGTCGA
Organism: Acidobacteriota bacterium; assembly: GCA_003231035.1. Taxonomy (GTDB): domain Bacteria; phylum Acidobacteriota; class Thermoanaerobaculia; order Multivoradales; family SZUA-115; genus SZUA-115. The sequence goes on along the minus strand of QIHU01000021.1, from coordinate 3,538 downwards.
GTCACGCTAGGAAGAGCTACGAGAAGCTCGCTCGGTCGGATCGCAGGCTTTTCGCGCGAATCGATCGCGCGCTAGACCGCCTGGCCAAGGAGCCCGAGGCCGGCAAGCCGCTGCAAGGTCCATTGGTCGGGAGACGGTCTTTTCGTGTTGGATCGATCCGCATCGTCTACCGGCATGACGTTGAGGAGCTGGTCGTTCTTGTCCTGGATATCGCCCAGCGCGGAAGGGTCTATCGTTGACCACCCGAGCGAATCAGAGGCTTGTAGGTGCAATTCACTCTGGAAACGAGTGACACTTCGTTCCGCTGGTCGATTCCATGGGCTCTGCGCGATCATCGGACGCGATCAGGGCTACCTCACTGTGGGCCGAGGTACACTGGGAAGCGGAGGACACGTACTATGTTCGACCGCATTACCTTCCATCCTGAGATTCTCCGTGGCCGCGCCTGCATCCGAGGCATGCGGATCCCCGTTCCCGTAATCGTCGGCCGGATCGCTCACGGTGTGTCTTTTGACGAAATGCTGACTACCCGGATCTTGAGCAGAAGGACATTCAGCAGGCCATCCAGTACGCTGCCTGGCTAATGCAGGAACAGGTCCACCACGCCTAGCGCCCATGCGGTTCCTGGCCGACATGGGCGTCTCGCAGAGAGTGGTCGAGTGGCTGCGTGAGACGGGCCACGAGGCCGTCCACCTTCGAGAAGAGGGTTTGCAGCGACTTCCAGATACCGAAGTCTTCGCGAAGGCGCGCGCGCTCGCGCGCGACGACGACACTGTCAAAACAGCGGCTTATCGCCAGATTGCAGCCCTCTCAGATCGTCGCCCACACTCCCGAGGAGGAGCCTCGACCGATCGGGTTCAAGCCGGATGCGTTAGGCTCACGGCGATGCGAACCTCGAGATGTTCCATGAGCTGTGGAATGAACTGCTCGGCTGGCAAGCAGCCGAGGCGCTGGTACTCAGGTGGAACGATGACGTGAAAACCGCGGTGAGGTGAGGCGATCAATCCCTTCCTCTTGAGCCACCTAAGGGCGGACCGAGCGGCGGTTAGGGAAATATGGAGTTCGGTGGTCACTTGCTGAGTTGAGAGGTAGTACTGGCCTCGTGAGGCTAGATCGCGAATTGGACCGACCGCGTTGGAAGGGCCGCTTTCAGGTTTCACTCGGGAAAAGTACTGAAAAACAGTGCATCTATCGAGCGAATCCAGGATTTCTTCGCAGTTTGAATTACCGAAGAGGGTGATGCCTCTGCCGACGCAACTCCTGGGCCGTGAGGGGTAGTCATGAGACTATTCGAAACCGCCCATCGAGGGCGCTTGAGAGCAGAGTTCGATCTAAAACCGAAGGTCAGGAGAGGTGGAAATGGAAAAGGGAGTTGGCAACACTCTGGCACTACTGATCGCTCTGGCTCTCTGCCTTGTTCCTCCCGCCCGAGGTCGGGACAATTTTATTGTCATCCTTGCCGACGATCTGGGGGTCGACAAGATAGGCGTTTACTCTCGGGACGATCTATACGGACATCCCGGAGAGGGCGCGAGCCCTGGTCCGACCCCGACCGTCGACCGGCTCGCCAGGGAGGGAATCCTCTTTCGCAACGCCTACGCCGACCCCGTTTGCTCACCTACTCGGGCCGCCACCCTCACCGGCCGTCACGGCTTTCGAACCGGTATCGGCACCCCCGCCAACGCGGAGCTTCCCCTGGACGAAGTGATCCTGCCCGAGCTCCTCGGTGCCACTCACCGCACCGCGGCGGTCGGCAAATGGCACCTCGGTGGGCAGCTGGCGGATCACCCCAACGATTCCGGCTTCGAACGGTTTATCGGCACGCTGACCAACGTCACCGACTACTATTCCTGGCCGAAGACGACCAATGGGGTGACTGTCGAGGGGCGCACCGTCTACGCCACGACCGACAACGTGAACGACGCGATCGCGGTGATTGGCGAGTTTGGGGAGGAACCCTGGTTTGTCTGGCTAGCCTTCAACGCTCCCCACGCGCCCTTTCATGCTCCGCCACCGGAACTCCACAGTTTCCAGCTGTCCGGCAACCCGACGAACACGGTTGTCGACCATTTCGAAGCCACGGTCGAGGCTCTGGATACCGAGTTGGGCCGGCTTCTCGATTCGATCCCAGAGGCCGTGTTGGTGGATACGACGATCATCTTTGTCGGTGACAACGGAAGCCCCCGGCGGCCGGTCGAGCCTCCATTCAATGCACAGCGTGCCAAGGGTACGGTGTATGAGGGGGGGACCAACGTCCCCTTCATCGTCGCGAGCCCCCGTATCCCAGCCAATCGCCGGGGCGAGGAGTCGCTCGCCCTGGTCCATGTCGTCGATCTCTATGCCACGATCGCCGAGATCGCTGGCGTCACCAGCCAGGCGCAAGATTCCGTCAGCCTCCTGCCCTATCTCTTGGATCCGGCCCGGAGCACGCTACCGATCCGGCCCTATGTCTACGCGGAGCAGTTCTCCCCCAACGGAGAGGGACCCTATAGCGAAGAGGAGCGTGGCATTCGGGACGAGCGCTACAAGTTGATCTGGCGCGACGGTACCTACGAAGAGTTCTTCGACCTCGAAGAGGATCCCTTCGAGACCGTAAATCTTCTCGATGGTGGTCTTTCCACGGCCCAACAAACCTCCTTCGACAACCTGGTGGCTAACGTCGAACAGCTGATGAGCGAAGCACTGCCGTGCGCGGCCGGTGCCGAGAGACTGTGCCTTCAGGAAGATCGCTTTCAAGTCGACGTCGAGTGGCAGACGCCAGCGGGAGATTCCGGCAACGGCCAGGCTGTACCGCTAACCGAAGACACCGGCTATTTCTGGTTCTTTAACCAAGCCAACGTGGAGATGGTCATCAAGGTGCTCGACGGTTGCGGCGTCAACGGCCATTATTGGGTCTTCGTCGGCGGCCTGACGAACGTTCAGGTGGGAATCACCGTGACCGACACCGCCAGCGGACAAAGTCGTAGTTACCAGAATCCTCTGGCGACTCCCTTCCAGCCGATTCAGGATACCGCCGCGTTTGCCACCTGTCCGTAGGTCGAAGAGCTGTCGAGAGGTCTGGGCAGAGAGCCGCTCGGCACCGCCGAGAAGGGTGAGGCCTCGGTAGACTGCTCGAGGATCCAGCCTGATTTCGGCCATGCAATTTGAAGGTATAACTTGCAGATTGCATGGTTCCCCTCTAGGCTGTTCGCAGCGAGTCCAACCCAATGGTCATCAGAACTCTCCACAAACACCTCGTCGACTTGTTTGCCCAGTATCCCGTGGTGACCGTAACCGGTCCGCGGCAAGCGGGCAAGACCACGCTGTGCCGAGCCGCTTTTCCTGACCTCGACTACGTCAACCTGGAGCGGCCCGACCTGCGGCAGAGGGCACTCGATGACCCTCGCGGTTTTCTTCGACGCTATCGGGATGGTGTGATCCTGGACGAGATTCAGCGGGCGCCGGAGCTTGCTTCGTACATCCAGGTCGAGGTGGACGAACGCCGCCGCAACGGGCTATTCGTTCTCACCGGCAGCCAGCAGTTCCGGCTCTCGGAGGC
>QIHU01000195.1 GCA_003231035.1 Acidobacteriota bacterium | reverse complement strand
CTTCTTGCCACGCGGTAGCGCAACGGCGATGGGTGAGCGAGTCAAATTACGGATCGACTTCATGGTCAGGCCTCTCGTCAGTGGTTCTTCTCGACTGGGACAGTGTACCGGCTCGTAGGGGTAGATGTCAGAAGTCATTGAGTCGGCGGCGAATGATCTGGCCCACGGGGTATCGGCAAAAATTCGGCACCCAACCTTCCGCCGCCCAGCTCGTAAGGTGAATAGCAGCCTTCAGCCCGCGGCCTCAAGAAAGCACTCCAGCAAGTACCCCGTGCTACTCTCCCCGCGGAGGAGTTCGCTCTCTGAATCTGCTCACCTCCACCCTAATTCCGTGAACCCCGCGGGCCTGTGGCCCCAGCCCTGGCTACGCCAACTCTGCGAGAAACCATGAGATTTTCGGCTATCGAATGGCGTTCGGCCTGGCCCTCTTGGCGCTCTGCGCCGCCTGTGCCACGCCATCCTCAGATGAAAGTTCCAGCAGTGACACCGCCTTCCGTGTCCCGGTGGAATACTACAAGTTGGACAACGGCCTTAGGGTCGTTCTTTCGACCGATTCAACCGCCCCGATCGTCACCATCGCGGCCTACTACAACATCGGTTTCCGCCTCGAACCGCGCGACCGCACCGGCTTTGCCCACCTCTTCGAACACATGATGTTCCAGGGGTCGAAGAACCTCGGCAAGGGTGAGTTCAACGAGCTGGTGCAAGAGATGGGCGGAGTGATGAACGGCTCGACCCGTTTTGACTTCACCAACTACTTCGAGATCGTCCCGGCCCACACCTTGGAGACGATTCTCTGGGCCGAGGCGGACCGAATGCGCGGTTTGGCGATCACCCAGGACAACCTCACCAACCAGCAAGGGGTGGTCAAGAACGAGGTTCGGGTCAATGTACTCAACCGCCCCTACGGTGGTTTCCCGTGGCTCGACCTACCGCAGACGGCCTTCACCAACTGGCACAACGCCCACAACTTCTACGGCGACCTCGAAGACCTGGACGCCGCCACCCTCGGGGATGTGCAGGCCTTCTTCGACTCCTTCTACGCTCCCAACAACGCCGCTCTGGCAGTGGTCGGCGACTTTGAGCCCGGGCAGGCCAAGGCTTGGATCGAGCAGTACTTCGGCTCGATTCCCGCGGTGGAGCTGCCGCCACCGCCCGACATCACCGAGCCGCGCCAGGAAGAGGCACGCAGTGGATCGCGGGTGGACCCCTTGGCCAACCGGCCCGCCTTCTCGTTCGGGTACCAGATGCCCCAGCGCAATACTCCCGAGTTCTACGCCATGGGACTGATCGACCAGATCATGCTGCAGGGCGACGACAGCCGGTTACATCAAGCTTTTGTGCAAGAAAAGGGAATGACCAGCGGCGTGGGCGGCGGCATCAATAGCGGCCTCGGCAATATGTTCAACTACAAAGGCCCCATGCTGTGGCAGGGGCAACTCTTCCATGACGCCGAGGTTTCCAGCGAGGAGGTCCTCGCCGAACTCGACCGTGCGATCAGCCAATTGCACGAGACTCCGGTGGACGCCGACACTTTGGCGAGAGCGCGCATCAAGCTGCGCTCCTCGCTCTACGACACCATGGGTGGATTCTTTGGTTTCGGTCGCGCCGACCTCCTGGCGAGCTTCGCTCTGTTCGACGACGACCCCAGCCGCATCAACGAGATCGAAGAGCATTTCGAAGAGGTCACACCGGAGCTGATCCAGCGCACGGCGCAAGAGTACTTGCGATCGACCGCGCGGACCGTGTTCACCATTGAGCCCGGCGCGGGCAGCTGAGAGGAACGATCACCATGACACACACGAACCACCGAACCGCCCACTCCAGCGGCTCCCGCTTGCTGCTCGTGGCACTCCTGATGTTGATGCCGCTGGCCTTGATCCTCTCCAACGTGGTGAGTGGCGCCGAAGCCACCACCGAACCCGAGATGGCGACGTCGACGAAGGAGGCGCCCCCCGCACCCGGCGAGCCTAAAGGGTTCAAACTCCCCTCCCCGCACACCTTCGAGCTCGACAACGGCCTGCGTGCCACCTTGGTGCAGTACGGTCTGCTCCCCAAGGCGACCGTCGTGGCCCAGATTAGAACCGGCAACAACAACGAGACCGCCGAGGAGGTCTGGTTGGCCGACCTGACCGGCAATTTGATGGGCGAGGGCAGCACCACGCGCGATGCCAAGACGCTGGCCTCTGAGGCGGCCGCCATGGGCGGCGATCTCAACCCAGCGCCGTCGGCGCCAACGTCCTCGCCGAGTTCGCACCGCAAGCGGTGCGCTTGGTGGCCGATGTGCTGCGCAATCCAGCCTTCCCCGAGAGCGAACTCGAGAGGCTGAAGAGCAATATGGTCCGCGATGTGACCATCGCTCTCAGTCAGCCACAGCCGATTGCCCAGCAACGGCTGGCCTCGGAGATCTATGGCGACCACCCCTACGGTCGTCTGTTCCCGACTCCCGAGATGATCCAAACCTACACGGTCGAGAAAATTCGTGCCTTTTACCACGCCAACTTTGGCGCTCAGCGAACCCACATTTACGTGGTGGGCAAGTTCGACGCGGCCGCGGTCGAGGAGGCGATTCGCGAGAGTTTCGCCGACTGGACGACCGGCGCCGAGCCGATCAGCCGTCCACCCGAGACGAGTTCGGCCCGCAAGGTCCACTTGATCGACCGACCGGGCGCGCAGCAATCCACCGTGCGCATCGCCATTCCGACAATCGACCCGTCGCACCCAGATTTCACCGCCCTACAGGTCGCCAACGCCATCCTCGGCGGCTCGCTCACCTCGCGGATCACCACCAACATTCGCGAAGACAAGGGCTACACCTACTCGCCGGGCAGCGGTATCACCCAGCGCTACCGCACTGGTCTGTGGACGATGAGTGCCGACATCACCACCAACGTCACCGGTCCCGCCATTCAGGAGATTTTCAAGGAGATCGACCTCCTGCGTAACGAGGCTCCAGCCGAAGACGAGCTGCGTAGCGTTCAGAATTTTCTGGCGGGTATCTTCGTGCTCCGCAACTCAACGCCACCCGGAATTATCGGCCAGTTGGCGCGCATTGAACTGCACGACCTCCCCGCCGACTACCTGAGCAGTTATGTCGACCAGATCTACGCGGTGACACCGGAGCGGATCCGCGAAGTGACGGCGAAGTACCTGCGCACGGACGAGATGACTTTGGTCGTCGCTGGCGACCGCGCCACCATCACCGAGCAGCTCGCCGAGTTCGGCGAGATTGTCGACTGAGCAACCAGTCTGAGCCGGCAAGACAAAGCTCCCCCGCCTCCCGACCCGGAGGCGGGGACTTGGCACGGTCGCTCGATCGCCAAGCGGTTCGTCTCGCCTGACGGCATGACCGTCCTGGTGGGACGCAACGCGGCGGACAACGACATTCTCAGCCTGAAACTGGCGTCGCCACGGGACTTCTGGTTCCACGTTTCCGGCCAGTCCGGTTCGCACGTCGTGGTGCGCAATCCCGACAAGCTCGACCGCCTTCCTCGCTCCACCAAGCGGTATGCCGCAGCGCTGGCCGCGGGTCACTCCAAGGCCAAGCGGGGCGGCCGGGTCGCGGTGCACGCGGCGCGCTGCGAGGATATCGGTAAGCCGCGCGGCCTACCCCCAGGCAAGGTGACACTGCGACGCCATGAATCGGTGACCGTACCCCCGGCCACTACCGACGAAGAGGCTCGTGAGGCGGCGAAGTAGCTTCTAGAGGTCACCCTAGAACAGGTCGAAAACCAAGATCCGGGCATCGAGCGGCCCGTTCTTGACCGGCATCCGGCGGCGGGGCCGAAGGCCGATGAACTTGCCCTTGCCAATATCGCCCGCCACCACCACCGCGCGCCAGCCCTGCCAGCGCTGCTTGAGCAGGTCGCCGAGCCGTTTCCAGTGGTCCGGATCCATGGCCAGCCGCTCTCCGTAGGGTGGATTGATCATCACCAACCCCCGCTCGCAGGGAGCATCGGTGGTGTGAGCGTCGATCTGACGCAATCGCGCTTGGCCCATAAGACCGGCTCGGCGCAGATTGCTCTCCGCGGCGTTGAGTGCCGCGGACTCCAGATCGCCGCCGAAGATCTTCAGTTCCTCCCGCTTCATCAATGCCGGGATGGCCTCGGCCCGCACGGCGGCGAAGCGCCGCGCATCAAACCCCGGAAAGCCCTCAAAGGCCCACGCCCGCTCCCCGCTCTCGCGCGCCAGGCGCCAGCGTAGTGCTCCCGGAGCCTTCCCGAGTGCGATCCAGCCCGCCTCGGCCAGCAGGGTCCCTGATCCGCACATCGGGTCGGCGATGGCGCCCTTTCCGTCCCAGTCCGCCGCCAGCACGCAGGCCGCGGCCAATTGCTCGCGAAGCGGCGCCCCCACCATCTGTAAGCGGTAGCCGCGCCGGTCGAGGGGCAGACCGGAAGTATCGAGCAACAGGGTCGCCCGCTTGCGCACCAGCCGAATGCGCAAGGGCAGATCGGGCAGTTCTCGATCGATCGAAGCCCGCCGCCCGTATATCCGCCGCTGGGCGTCCACGATGCCGTCCTTGACCTTCAGGGCGACCCAACGGGAATCGCGCATCTGAGAACCACTGATCGTCGCCCGAATACTGAACGTGTAGCCGGGATCAAAGAGCTGATGGGGAGTCACACCGCCCCAGTCGCCGGTGGCTGAGGAGTCCCCACCCTCGACCAGCCGCTCCACCCCAGCCGCCAGCGAGTCCCCGCCACTTGCCTGCCAGGAAGCCAGTTCCAGCAAGACTCGGTTGGCGGTTCGCAGGCGCCAGTTTCCTCGCCAGCACGAGGCCCAGTCCCCTTGCCAACCCACCGCCCCACGTTCGACGGCTGGCGCCTCGACGCCCAGCGCGGCCAATTCAGCGGCGAGAACCTCCTCGAGACCGAGGGAACAGGTGGCGACGAGCGACAGCGGTGATTTCATGCCGGGGAGTGTAGCCTAGAACCCAGCCACCGCAAGGTAGCGTATACTCGCCTGCGATGAATTTCTGGCGTTCCAAGCTCTGTGCTCTCGCTTTGGTCCTGGCCATGTTGCCCGGAGCCGCGGAAGTCGTGGAGAGTGCCATTCATCTCGCCACCGAAGGGCACCTTGCCCACGCGACAGCGCAAGGAGACCAGCATGAGCCCAACGGTCCAGAGCACGGTTGTACGCCGATCTCTCATTTCTGCGGCTGCCATGTAAACCTAGCCTTCCTCAAACCGCAACACCCGCCCCGACTGATCCTTGCAGCCTCTCTGTTCAAGGGAGCGTTGGCAGCGGCCGCCCAGCCACCCGGTTTCTCTTCTTCGATCGATCGCCCTCCTCGAGCCTGACAGCGAGCCCTGAGGCGAGGTGGAGTCGTGCGTCCATGCGCACTGACCGTTCCACTCATCTTTAGGGCCTTCATCCCCAAGCCCTCGGTGAGACCCGCTAGTTTGTGGTCATCTCGCCGTGGCTTCTGCTTGCCGCCCATGAGGAGCTGGCAAGCGCCTGGAATGAAGCCGAGCGGCTCCCAAGGCCGTTCAGCACACGCTGACCTGACAGGAACGAGGACCCCCAAATGTTGCACTTCAAATCTCGTCGGCCCCGCCGACGAATAGCCCGGTGTACCGGGATTATTTTGAGCGGCCTGCTGAGCTCCGTCGCCCTCGCGGCGCAAGGTTCACCCCGCTGGACTCTGCCTGAAGCACTGGACTCGGCCTTTGCCAACAGCCCGGTGTTGCGCGCCCGGCAAGCCGAGATGAGCGAGGTCGCAAGCCAACTAGTGTCGGCCAAGACCTACCTATACAACCCTGAACTCTCGCTCGAGGTGGCGGATCGTAGCAGCCCCGGTAGCTCGGCCACGGACCGTGGGCTGAGTCTCTCGCAAGAAGTGGAGCTGGCCGGCCAACGGCGCAAACGCATCGCCGTTGCTCGGCAAGAGATCACCGCGGCCGAAGCGCTGTTGCTGCGGGACCGGCGGTTGCTAGCCTTCCAAGTGGAAACGGCTTTCGCGGAGGCGATCCGGGCTCGCGAGCTCCTGGAAGTGGCGGAGACGGACGCCGTCCTGGCGCGCGAAGTCTTGGACTATTCACAGCGCCGGCTGGAAAGAGGCGCCACGACCCAGATTGAGGTCAACCTCGCCAAGGCTAGCTCCGGCCGAGCCGAGCGAAGCGTGCAGCGAGCCAATGCCGCCAGCCTCTCGGCGCGCAGCCGGGTGGCCGAACTGGCGGGAGCCGACCCGGCGACCCCTCCCGAACTGCTCGGACAACTGGTACTGGGACCTGACGGGACGCCACCGTTGGTGGAACTCATGGCGCTCGCCGTTGAGAACCGCGGCGACTTGCGGTCCGCCCAGCAGCGGGAGCTGGCCGCCGAGGCGGCGATCCAGCTCGCCCTGGCTGAACGTCGACCCAATCTAGTGGTCGGCGGCTTCTTCCAGCGCGAGGAGGCCACGGACGACATCTTCGGCGCCACCGTCAGCGTCTCGCTACCCCTGTTCAACCGCAATCAGGGAGCGATCGCCGAGAGCAGGGCGGTGCGTGAGCGTCTGCGCCACGAGCAGGAGGCGCTACGCCTGGTCATTGAGCGCGAGGTGGTCACCGCACTCAACAGTCTGCGCGCGGCGCGGGCCGCGGCCGAGTTTCTGCGCGACCAGGTGCTCGGGACCTTGGAAGAGAACGTCGACCTGCTCCAGCGCTCTTTCGCCGCCGGCCGAATCGGCGCCACCGAAGTGGTGACGCTGCGCCGGGAATTCGTCGCCAGCCGGCGTGAGTACATCGAAACACTGGCCGATGCCTGGTTGGCGCGTGTGGACCTCGATCTGGCCATAGGCCGTTTCACCCCCCCTCAAATCCTCTCCGTGAAGGAGCAGCCATGAGCCCCGTTAGAAGTCTGCGTTTCGTTGTCGCACTTGTGTTTCTTCTCTTCTCCTTCGTGGCTTGCTCTAGCCCCGAAACCGCCTCGGACCCTGACACCCCTCAAGGTTCGGAACCGACGGCGGAAGCCGATTCGCATGACGAACATGACGAACATGACGAAGACGGGGAGCACGAGGAAGGCGAAGAGGGCGTCGTCGAGCTGAGCCCCGAAGCGGCCGAGCGCATTGAGATTCGCACCGCGCCCGTCGCCTACCGCCTGCTCGCCGCGCAACTCTCCACCACCGGCCGGGTCGACTTCGACCAGACCCGATTGGCCCATGTGAGCCCACGTATTTCGGGACGGGTGCATCGCGTCAACGCGGTCCTCGGCCAGCAGATCCGCTCCGGCCAGCAATTGGCGGAGATCGACTCGATCGAACTGGGCCAAGCCAAAGCGGTCTACCTCCGGGCCAAAGCCAGGCAAGAGTTGGCGCGCAAGAGCTTCGATCGGGCCCAGGGTCTGTTCGCCGATCGCATCGCCTCGGAGCAGGAGGTGCTCGAGACCGAGGCGACGGTGCGCGAAGCCACCGCCGATTTGCGCGCGGCGGAGGAGACTCTTCACCTGTACGGGCTGAGTCAATCGCGCATTGATGCTCTGTCCTACGAGGACCGCAAAGCCTCCATCTACCCGCTCCGGGCACCCTTCGCTGGCACCGTAGTGGAACGTCACGCCACCTTGGGAGAATTGGTCACGCCGGAGCGCAATCTTTTTTCCCTAGCCGATCTCAGCCAGGTGTGGATCTGGATCGATATCTATCAACGGGACTTGGCCGGCGTCCATCTCGACGATCTTGCCCGGGCCCAAGTCGACGCCTTTCCCGGCGAGATCTTCGAGGGCAAGGTCTCTTACCTGAGCCCCCAGGTCGATGCCGACACGCGCACCGTGCGCGCCAGGATCGACGTCCCCAACCCCGAAGGCAACTTGCGCCCCGGAATGTTCGTCAAGGTCGACCTCGTCGATCCCCACGCGCGGGAAGGCGACTCCTCTCGCGCCAAGAGTCTCGTGGTGCCCGAGGGGGCCGTGGTTCGAGACGGCGACGAGTTCTCCGTTTTCGTGGCAATCAACGAGCACCGTTTTGAGCGCCGCGAAGTCCGCGTCGGCCGCAAGGCCGGCGGTTACGTCGAAGTCTTCCCGACCCACGACCTCGAAGCGATCGAGGCGGGCGACATGGTGGTCGTTGAAGGCACCTTCCTTCTCAAATCGGCGGCGTCCAAGGATTCCTTGGGCGGCGGCCACGACCACTAAGGAAGCGAGATCATGATCAACAAAATCGTCGACTTTTCTCTCGACAACCGCTTTCTTGTCATCGTGCTGTGGCTACTGGTAGTGGCTTTGGGCATTGTGGCCCTCACCCAGCTGCCGATCGACGCCGTGCCCGACGTCACCAACGTTCAGGTGCAGATTCTCACTAACAGCCCCGGTTTGGCACCGGAGGAAGTGGAGAGGTTCATCTCCTTCCCGGTCGAGACCGCGATGAGCGGTCTGCCCAAGATCGAACAAATCCGCTCGGTTTCGAAATTCGGTCTCTCGGTGGTCACCGCGGTCTTCGAAGAAGGGACCGATATCTACTGGGCACGTCAGTTGGTGGGCGAACGGCTCACGGCCGCCAAGGAGCAGATTCCCGAAGGGTACGGCGAACCCGAGATGGGACCGATCTCCACCGGCCTTGGAGAGATCTATCAATTCGAGGTCCGGGGCGAGCCGATGTGCCCACCCGGCGAGCCGGACACCGAAGGCTGCTACACGCCGATGGAGTTGCGCACGATCCTCGATTGGTTCGTCAACTACCAACTGCGTTCGGTCTCCGGCATCGTCGAGGTCAACTCTTTCGGTGGCCAACTCAAGACCTACCAGGTCACCCTCGACCCGGATCGCCTGGTCTCCTACGGTCTATCCGTGGGCGACGTCTTCGCGGCGGTGGAGGCCAACAACCGCAACGTCGGCGGCGGCTACATCGCACGCGGTGGCGAGCAGTACCTGATTCGTGGCGAAGGGCTGATCGAAACCCTGGAAGACCTCGATTCGGTGGTCCTCGCGCACGACGAGAGCGGCACGCCGGTCTACGTGCGCGACGTCGGCAAGGCCGAGCTGGCGCCGATGATCCGTCAGGGCGCGGTGACCCGCGACGGCCGGGGCGAGGCGGTGGTCGGTATCGTCATGATGCTGATCGGTGAGAACTCACGGGTGGTGGTCGATGAGGTGAAGAAGAAGATCGCCCAGATCGAGAAGACCCTGCCGGAGGGGGTGACGATCGATACCTTCTACGACCGCACGGAACTGGTGCGCCGCACCATCAAGACGGTGGCCAAGAACCTTTCAGAAGGCGGGCTGCTGGTGGTCCTGGTGTTGCTGCTCCTGCTCGGCAACCTGCGCGGCGGGCTGATCGTCTCCTCGGCCATCCCGCTTTCGATGTTGGCGGCCTTCATCGCCATGCGCTACGTCGGCATCTCCGGCAACTTGATGAGCCTCGGTGCCATCGACTTCGGCCTGATTGTCGACGGCTCGGTGGTGATGATCGAGAACATCGTCCGAATGCTGCACAAGCGACGCAAGGAGACCCAAGTATCGCACCTAGAGAAAGTTCGCCAGGCCGCCCACCAGGTGGCCAGACCGGTGGTCTTCGCGGTCGGCATCATCATGATCGTCTATCTGCCGATCCTGGCGCTGCGCGGCATCGAAGGCAAGATGTTCCGACCGATGGCGATGACCGTGGTCTTCGCCCTGGCCGCGTCGCTGGTCTGCGCCCTCACCTTGATGCCGGTCTTGGCCAGCCTCTTCATGCGGAAGGTCTCGGAGAAGGAGCCCTTCCTCTTCCGTCTCGCCAAGCGGCTCTACGTGCCGATGCTCGACCGGTCGATGCGGCACAAAAAGGTCACCGTCGGCGTCGCCGTCGGCCTCTTCATCGCCAGCCTGTTCATCGCCCCGTTCCTCGGCGCGGAGTTCATCCCGCGGCTCGACGAAGGAGCCATCGCCATGCAGATCTGGCGCCTACCCTCGATCTCGCTGGAGCAGTCCAACGAGATCTCCACCGTGGCCGAACGGGTCTTGAAGGAGAAGTTCCCCGAGATCGATACGGTCATCTCGCGTACCGGGAGAGCAGAGATCGCCACCGACCCGATGGGGGTTGAGATCAGCGATACCTACTTGATGCTGAAGCCGCCAAAAACCTGGCGTTTCGACAGCAAGGAGGCGCTGATCGAAGCGATCGACAAGGCGATGCAGGAGAACGTCACCGGTGCCATTTTCAGCTACTCGCAGCCCATCGAGCTGCGGGTCTCGGAGCTGATTTCGGGGGTGCGTTCCGACATCGCCGTGCATATCTACGGCGACGACCTGGCCTTGCTCAAGGAGAAGGCCGATGAGGTCGCTCTGGTGCTCCAGAAGGTGCCCGGTGCCGCGGACGTCAAGGCGGAGCAGACGATCGGCTTGCCGATGCTGCGCATCCAGATCGATCGTCGCGCGATCGCGCGCTACGGTATCAACGCGGCCGACGTGCTCGATGTCGTCGAGACCATCGGTGGTAAGGAGCTGGGCGTGGTGCTCGAAGGTCAGAAACGTTTCACCCTGCAAGCCCGCTTCAACGCCGAAGTTCTCTCGGATCTGGATCGTCTGCGAAACCTGCGGGTGGCGGCACCGGCCAAGCCGGGATCCCCGCCACGGCTGATCCCCCTGGCTCAGCTCGCTGATATTCGGATCGAAGACGGGCCGGCCCAGATCAGCCGCGATCGCATCAGCCGGCGGATCAACGTCGAAGCCAACGTGCGCGGTCGCGACCTCGCTTCGTTCGTCGCCGAGGCTCAGGAGGCGGTGGAGCGGGAGGTCGAGATACCGTCGGGTTGGTCGGTGGAATGGGGCGGACAGTTCGAGAACTTGCAGGCGGCGTCAGCACGCCTCCTCTTGCTCGTCCCTCTGGCGCTGCTGCTGATCTTCGTCCTGCTGTACTCGACGTTTGGCTCGATCAAGCTCGCGACGCTGATCTTCCTCAACGTTCCGTTGGCGATCACCGGCGGTTTGGTGGCGCTGCTGCTACGCGGCTACCCCTTCTCCATCTCCGCCGGCGTCGGTTTCAGGCGTCGGTTTCATCGCATTGTTCGGCATCGCCGTCCTCAACGGCGTGGTGCTGATCTCTTACGTCGTCGAAAGGCGTCAGCACGGGCTCGACGCCGACCAAGCGGCCCGCGAAGGAGCCCTGACCCGGTTACGACCCGTGCTGATGACGGCCATGGTGGCTTCCTTCGGTTTCATTCCCATGGCCCTGGCCTCGAGCGCGGGCGCCGAGGTACAAAGACCGCTGGCCACCGTGGTCATCGGGGGTTTGGTGACCTCGACCCTCCTAACCCTGCTGGTGCTACCGGCCATCTACAGCTGGTTCGCCGAGCGGCGAACAGATGTCGAGCTCTAGGAAAGGAGCCAGAGATGAAAGAGATCAGCGAGGCGGGTGGGCCGTGGGTGGTGGTCGTGAGGGGAAAGA
>QIHU01000669.1 GCA_003231035.1 Acidobacteriota bacterium | reverse complement strand
GATTGTCTAAGGAGCGAAGCGACGAGTTGCGCGACCGCCCGGAATGGGCCGACAAGGAGTGCACTCCGAAAACCCGCAGCCGCCCGGCCACTGCGCGGGAGAGACAGACTCGAACCCCCAGCGGGCAGCGCCCATGGTTCAATTCCCCCCAACCACCCCCAACCGCCGCTCCACCGCAACCACCGCCTTGTCAACGAGCGAGGATGTCGCCAGATCGCGAATCTGGCTGGAACCAACCGGCTTGCGCGCTTGCGGCAAACGTTCCAGTCGAATCTAGGGTGCCGCGACGAACTTCCGCTTCGATAGCTCGGTGGGTAATTCCGTGGCGAACGGTGGCGATGGCATCATTCAGTGTCCATCGCCCGCCATATTTCGTCGCTAGTCCCCGCGACGGCTCCTGGGGCTGAGCCCCTCCGATGCCCTCGACCCAGGGAAGTTCCCAAGTTCCCGCCAACAGCTTGCTGTCCTCAGGCCGACGGAAGAGGAGAAGGCCCTGAGGGCCCTCCACCCAAGCCAGAACCAGCCGCACCCGAACGACGGGCCGCCGTTTTCGAGGAGGTGGATACCGTTCGGGATCGCCCTCGGCGAGGGCGCGACAATCCGAGGAAAGAGGGCAAAGCAAGCACTTCGGGCGCCGTGGAGTACACAGCGTGGCTCCTAGTTCCATCAGAGCCTGGTTGCTGTCCCCTGGCCGTTCTCCGTCGAGCAGCCCGGTGGCCGCCGCGACCAACTGCCGGCGAATCGGCTTTGCTTTCGGATCTCCCGGCAAGGCGAGATAGCGCGAAAGGACTCGTTCGACATTGCCATCGAGCACCGCCACCGCGATTCCAAAAGCGATACTACCGATAGCCGCGGCGGTGTACTCGCCAATCCCGGGAAGCTCCCGCAACCCTTCAAGGGTGTCGGGAAAACTCCCGCGGCGAACGATCCGCGCCGCTGCTGCATGCATCTGTCGAGCGCGCCGGTAGTATCCGAGCCCAGACCACGATGCCAAGAGATCTTCCAATTCGGCCCCCGCTAGGACTTCGACCGTCGGATAGCGCTCCAAGAAGCGTTCATAGTAGGGAACCACCGTCTCTACCCGAGTCTGCTGAAGCATGATCTCCGAAACCCAAACTCGATAGCCATCCGGCCACCCATCGTCGGTGGTCACCCTTCGCCATGGTAAATCTCGACGATGGCGATCAAACCACGCCAGAAGTGCCGCCCGCGCGCTCATGCCGCGCAGTATACGGTCAAATTGACGCCTCCTTAGATACGCCAAGCACCCCCACTGTCCACTGGAGCTCCGCGGCCCGCTCCAAGCACCCCAAAACGCAAAAACCCTGCCCCCGGAGGGGCAGGGTGGATTTACGGGGAGGTTCCTCTAAGTGGGTTGGCCGTTTTGGATGTACTCCTGTAATCAAGGAGAATTATCGGCGGGATCGTAGAGGGGAGAGGCCCGGTAGGCCTCGATGTTGGTTGGACAATTTGGTTGGCAGAACCTCCTGCGTAAGCGGCGAACTCGCGTCAGCCGTTTTGGTACTGGTTTCTCTTGCACGGCGCGTGCCAGCTTTCGCTCCATGCCCAAAACCGACTCCGTTCGCTGGCTATGATGTCCTATCAATTCAATACCTTCCACCCGTTCACCCCCCCGGGACTCAGAGGGTTGAAGGAAAGCGGGAAGATGTCACCTTTTGACTCCATGTGTCGTCGATGAAGAGACCTCTGGCGCTTTTCCTCGGTCTCCTCAATCATCGCGGCGGCGTTTTGGCCGCGGGCTTCCTCGCAGCGAGGTCGAGGCCAGAGTTCAGGGTCGAGTGTGGACCGGCGAAGAGACTGTCGAACTCGGTCTAGTCGCTGAGCTCGGCGGCTTGAACCGAGCCCTTGAACTGGCCCTTGAGCAAAGCGGCTTGATCCCGCCGGTAGTTTCAAAATCTGTCCTCTATCCGAGACCTTCTAGCCTTCACGATGGGTGAGTTGACCGACAAAAACTCTCGTTACCAACACAACTTGCGCCGATTTTCCAAGCTCTCGAAAGGCCTTTTCGAGGCCTCCTTCAGCTCCCTGCGGGCGTCGTCTCCGCCAGTGCTCATTTTTGCTACATCTCCACTCGCAAGCTACTGATTCCATGGAACTTACTCCGTATCAACAAAAACTTTTCCCAACGGGCTTGATCCACCCATGTGGCCCTGCTATGATCTCTCTCCTCGCCAGTAGAACCTAAGAAGTTAGGCCACAAACGAGTTGAATCCAAACAGGATTCGAGTTGGGGGATCGGTTTTCCGCAGCCTGTGGAAAACCTGAGGACTTCTTATCCTCATTGTGAGTCATGTAGGGGCGGTTGATCGCGATGATGTCTGTCTGGTCACAGTTGCGTTCCGAGTTGCAGCAGCATCTTGAACCGGAAGAGTTCGAGACTTGGTTCGAACCACTCAAAGTGGTTTCGGACGAGCAGAACAAGATCGTTCTGTTGGCGCCAAATTCCCGCTTCCTGCACGCGTTGGAGGAAGATTTTCGACCGGCGGTCCAGCGCGCTCTCGCCGGCTTGAGTTCGCCACAGGTCGAGGTGCTTTTCGAACTGGAGCGCGAGACGCCCACAAGGGCGAACCGCCACTTTCAACGTCGCGAACAGACACAGCAATTTGACCCCCGTTACCTTTTCGACACCTTCGTGGTGGGGTCTTCCAACCAGTTCGCGCACGCCGCGGCACGGGCCGTCGCCGAACGACCCTCGCGCGCCTACAACCCTCTCTTCCTCTACGGTGGCGTGGGACTAGGTAAAACGCATCTTCTCCACGCCATCGGTCATGAGATCCGTGCGCGCCATCCAGATCTCATCGTTCGTTATCTCGCCGCTGAGCAGTTCGTCAACGAACTGATCAACTCGATCCGCTTCGATCGCATGCCCGCCTTCCGCGAGCGCTACCGCAACATCGACGTGTTGTTGATCGACGATATCCAGTTCCTGGCCAACAAAGAGCGAACCCAGGAGGAGTTTTTTCACACCTTCAACACGCTCTACACCAGTCAGCGTCAAATAATTCTCTCCTCGGATTCTTCTCCCAAGGAGATCCCCACTCTCGAAGAGCGCCTGCGTAGCCGCTTCGAGTGGGGTTTGATCGCCGACATTCAAGCGCCTGAACTCGAAACCAAAGTTGTGATTCTGCGCCGCAAGGCGGAAGAGGAGCAGGTGGACTTGCCCGACGACGTCGCCCTCTTTATCGCCAGGCAGGTGCGCTCCAATGTGCGAGAACTCGAAGGGCTACTCAACCGGGTTCTCGCCTTCGCTTCCTTGACCGGTACTCCCTTGTCCCTAGAACTGGCCGAAGAAACTCTGAAAGATATCCTGCCGCACGCCAATCGGAGACTCTCCGCGGCCGAGATCACCAAGTACGTAGCGCGCCACTACGGGCTTAAGGTCAGCGAGATCAAGAGCCGCACCAACGCCCGCCAGATCGCCTTTCCTCGACACGTCGCCATGTATCTGTGCCGCAAGCTAACCGACCTCTCGTTGCCCGAGATCGGCAAGCAGTTCAAGAACAAGCATCACTCGACGGTGAAGTACTCGATCGACAAGATTGAAACCCTCAGGACTGGTGATGACGATCTGCATCGGACTTTGAAGCAGATGGAGAACCACTTTCTCTAAAAGGTGGTGTCGCGCCCCCAGCCCCTAGCGAGGCTGTTCGTGGGGTGCTAGGCGTTTCCGGAGGTGTGGAACCATGGCGCTGCCCGCTGGGGGGTCGAGTCCGTGTCTCGCTTTGCTCGACTCTCGGTACTGCTGTCCGATAGCTACGACCGTTGGCTCGCCGCTTTGCGTCTCGGGGACCTGAACGAGGCCTCACCCGGCTCGGGAACAGCTCGGGAGCAGCGGCAAAATCGGCCGAAAGCCGAGCGAGGCCCCAAAATAATTCCAAGGGAGGAGCCTTCACTAGGCCAAGAAAATCTGCGGATTTCTCGGCGGATCCCCTGCGGATTCTCCGCCCTAGCCCGGTTTTCCACAACCTGCCCACAGGTCATCCACAGCTGAAATCAACAAACTGCGGAGTGGGGCAAGGCTTGAAAGCATCCCTAGTTGGGGTCGATTTCCTTCTTTCCACAGGGCTCTACTACTACGATGACTATGCTATATTTCCTCCTCCTGTACCACGTAGAAGAGACCTGGGAGACTGAGGAATATGGACGTCCGACTGAACCGCAGCGATTTCCTCAATGAACTTGCGCCGATGCAAGGCATCGTGGAACGCAAGACCACGATTCCCGCCTTGGCCCATATTCTGCTCACCGCACAAGAGGGAGGCTTGCGGTTGGCGGCGAGCGATCTCGATGTGTCGCTGACCTCTTCCTGTGAGGCCGATGTCGCCACCACGGGTGGTATCGCTGTCCAGGCGAAGAAGCTGATCGAGATCATCCGCGCGATCAACGGGGCGGATGTTCACCTCAAGGAAGAAGAGCCACAGACTCTGACCATCAAGGCGGGGAATTCGAGATTCAAGATCCGAGGGATGAGACCCGAGGACTTTCCGACCCTTCCCAAGGTTGGAGAGGGCGCGCAAGCCACGATTCCTTTTGCCGACTTTCGTCGCATGGTGTCGAAGATTATATTCGCGGTCTCGGCGGAGGAGTCTCGGTTTCAGCTCAACGGTGCCCTGATGAAGTTCAAGGCCGGAGGGATGGAAATGGTGGCCACGGACGGTCATCGCTTGGCCTTGGTCGAGAACAAGGGGCTGGAGGATGGCCCATCAGGCGAGGATGTGTCTGAAGAGGGTGTTTTGGTGCCACGCAAGGCGTTGCAGGAGTTGCAGCGGTTCGAGGGAGAAGGCAGTCTGGCTTTCGTTCGAGGGCAGCATCATTTGTCGTTCGTGCTCGGGCGACGGACTTTGATCTGCCGAATCCTCGAAGGGACTTTTCCCGACTACGAACGGGTGATCTCGAAGGACAACGATAAGAAGTTGATCTTTGACCGGCGAAACCTGGCGGACGCGGTGCGCCGCGTGGCGTTGTTGACAGGAGATCGAGCCCGCGCTGTGCGCTTCCAGTTCGAGCCCTCTCAATTGGTGATCTCCGCCGCCAACCCAGACCTCGGAGAGGCGGTCGAGCAGGTACCGTGTGACTATTCCGGCGAAGAGTTTCGTCTCGGTGTGAACCCGGACTACATGGTCGACTTTTTGAGTGCGGTAGAGACCGACAAGGTCCGCCTCGATCTCAAGGACGAGAACACGCAGGCCGTAGGCTATCCGGTGGATGGACCTGATGAGCGTTATCTCTGCGTCATCATGCCGATGCGCATTTAGTGGTCCACCCGGTCAGCTAGCAATCCATGCTCGCTAGCCTCACAGCCCGTGATTTCCGAAATTTGTCGCCCTTAACGTGGCAGCCGGGTAGTGGCAGTCAGCTTCTACTCGGAGGTAACGGGGCGGGCAAGAGCAGTGTCATGGAGGCGATCTATGTCCTCGCCACCACCCGCAGCTTTCGCACTGCCCAACTTGCCGATTGCCGCCGCCACGGCAAGGACGGATTCTGGTTGACTGGGGAGATCGCCGCGCCGCGCCGCGCTTCGCTTCAGCTCTCGTGGAGTAGGGGTGGCCGTAAACGCGGGGTCAATGGCAAGGCGACTTCGCTGGCTGAGCATCTCGCCGTATTGCCGGTGGTGGTGTGGACGGCGGCCGACGCCGATCTGTGGACCGGTGCACCCGCCTTGCGACGCCGCCAGATGGATAGGGGAGCGCTCGGTTTGCGAACCTCAGCCCTCGAGTCGATCTCGCGCTACCGCCAAGCTTTGGGTCAAAAACGACAGCTCTTGCAGCAGAGGGTCTCCAAGGAGCGGTTGGTGGCTTGGAATGGGGTGCTGGCGGCGGCGGCGGCGACGGTGATTGCCGCGCGTGCAGACTACGTTCAGCGGCTCAGAGTAACTCTGGCGGCGGCGCTTGAGACTAGTGGCTTAAATTTGCCACCGATCGACTTGGAATATAGGCCCTCGCCCTCGGTGGATACTCAGGATAGCAGCCAGCTAGTGGGCGCGATCGAAGAAGAGATGGCGCGTGCAGGGACACAAGAGCTGCGCCGACGTCTGGTCTTGCTGGGACCTCATCGTGACGACTTGGTGGTTCAGTGGCAAGGCCGGCCCTTGCGCAAGGTCGCCTCGGCTGGCGAGCGCAAGGCCTTGGGAATGTTGACCGCGGCTGCCCATGGGCAGGTACTGAAGGGGTCGGGAAGCTCTCCGATCTACCTCTTGGATGACGCCGACGCCGAGCTGGCGAAGCCCACCCTTAAAGCGGTTTGGCGAGCCTTTGACGGGATCTCGCAGCTCTTTGCTAGCTCCAATCGGCCAGAGGTCTGGGAAGGGCTAAACCTGGACCGGCGATGGCTCCTGAGCGACGGCAAGTTGAGCCCGCGGTAACCCTCGCCCAAGAGTGCTGGAAAAGGTCTTAACCGCGGAGCCTCGGTGGTGACCTAAAGGCCTTATTTTTCAGTAGCATGAGCCTGCTCAAAGAGCGATTCCTGTGGTAGTCTGAGGGGGCTAAAGAACAGCTCTGATAGGCCCTCTGATAGGCCTCTTGATAGACCTTCTATCAAACCCCAGAACCCTCACCTCCTTAGCCATGAGATCGATCGACAGGCCGGATATTCCGGTAGAGGTGACAGCAGTGCCGAGGAGACTCAGTGACCGACAGTAAGACCGATCCGTCAGCGGTGAATATTCAGCCTGCCGCGAGCGAGTACACGGCGGACAGCATCAAGGTCCTCAAAGGGCTGGAGGCGGTGCGCAAACGGCCCGGGATGTACATCGGTGATACCGATGATTCCTCAGGGTTGCACCATATGGTCTTCGAGCTGGTCGACAACTCCATTGACGAAGTGCAGGCCGGTTTCGCCACTCGGGTCGATGTGACGATCCACAGCGATAACTCGGTGACCGTCGAAGATGACGGTCGCGGCATTCCGGTGGGAATCCACAAGGAGGAGGGTCGTTCCGCGGCCGAGGTCATCATGACCGAGCTGCATTCCGGCGGAAAATTCGACAAGAACTCCTACAAGGTATCCGGCGGTTTGCACGGTGTCGGAGTGTCGGTGGTCAACGCTTTGTCGGACCGGCTCGAGCTGGAAATTCGCCGCGATGGAAAAGTGTGGAATCAGACCTACCAGCGCGGCGCTCCCGACGCTCCGATCCGCACTATTGGAACCACGAAGCGCAGCGGAACCAAGGTCAACTTCAAGCCTGATCCGACCATATTCTCGGTGCGCGAGTTCCTCTTTGAGACGCTGTCCCAGCGCCTGCGCGAGCAATCCTTCCTCAATAGCGGAGTCCACGTTCGTTTGGTGGACGAGCGCACCGGCAAGGAGGTGGAGTTCGCCCACAGCGGCGGAATTAGTAGTTTCGTGGAGCATCTGAATCGCAGCAAGACGGCGCTGCACTCCGAACCGATTAACCTCGAAGACACCCGTGACCTTGATGACACCGGCGATGAACGAATCGAGGTGGCATTGCAGTGGAACGACGGCTACCAGGAGCAGATCTACTGTTTCACCAACACCATCGCCAACCGGGATGGCGGTACTCATCTCTCGGGGTTCCGCGCCGCGCTGACCCGGACGATGAATGTCTACGCTTCAGCATCGGGACTGGCCAAGGATCTCAAGGAGAACCTCACGGGCGACGATGTTCGCGAAGGGTTGACGGCGGTCGTATCGATCAAGATCAAGGACCCGAAATTCTCCAGCCAAACCAAGGACAAGCTGGTCTCCTCTGAAATCAAGGGCTGGGTCGAGCAGATGCTCAACGAGAGGCTGAGCGCTTTCTTGGAGGAAAACCCGAAGATTGCCAAGCGGATCGTCGAAAAATGCGTCGACGCGGCAAGAGCGCGCGACGCGGCGCGCAAGGCGCGCGAGCTAACCCGCCGCAAAGGCGCGCTCGACGGCGCCAACCTTCCCGGCAAACTGGCCGACTGTTCCGAGAAGAATCCAGAGTTTTCAGAGCTCTTCCTGGTCGAGGGAGATTCGGCCGGCGGTTCGGCAAAGCAGGGGCGCGATCGTCGCTATCAGGCCATCTTGCCGCTCAAGGGGAAGATCCTCAACGTTGAAAAAGCCCGGTTCGAGAAGATGCTCTCCTCCGAGGAGATTCGCATCATGATCACCGCGCTGGGTACGGGCATCGGCAAAGAAGACTTCGATGTCGCCAAACTGCGGTATCACAAGCTGATCATCATGTGTGACGCTGACGTCGACGGTAGCCATATCCGTACCTTGATCTTGACCTTCTTCTACCGTCAGATGGCGGAGCTGATCGATCGTGGCCATCTCTACATCGCGCAGCCACCGCTCTATCGGGTCAGCCAAGGCAAGAAGCACACCTACCTCAAGGATGACGTCGAATATCGTGAGTTCCTGCGCCAGAGGATGAAGAGCGACTGGACACTGGCCCTGGGCACGGACGGAGCGGCTCGGATCGGCGGCGACGATCTAGCTCGCTTCATCAACCAAGTAGAGGCCTTTCGCGACGGTCTCGATCGTCTGGCCAGCCGCGGCTATCCCGCCGTGGCGGTCAAGCTCGCCCTTTCGGGCGGGGTGGTGGACCGGGAATCGTTGGCCGATGAGGACCGGTTGCGAAAGCTGGTACCGAAGCTCGAGGAGGCTGGCTTACTCCAGGTTGAGGTGGGTCGGGATGAAGAACATGGCACCGGCTACCTCGCCTTCATCTTCCGGCTTGACGGTGTTGAGCGTCCAGTGCGGATTGACTGGAACCTGGTCAGCAACGCCGACTATCGGAGCCTGGTCGATAGCCCTCAGGGGCTCGAAGCGGCCAGTGCGAAGAGCTTCACTCTGATCCGCGGAGACCAAGTGGAGGAGGTCGACAACTTCGAAGAGATGCTCGACACCCTCTACAAAGGGGCGAAGAAAGGTCTCACCGTTCAGCGCTACAAGGGCTTGGGTGAAATGAATCCCGACCAGCTGTGGGAAACGACCATGGACCCGGAGCGGCGACGCTTGCTCCAAGTGCGGGTTGAAAACGAATACGCCGCGGACAGCATTTTCTCTACCTTGA
>QIHU01000124.1 GCA_003231035.1 Acidobacteriota bacterium | reverse complement strand
TCTCCGCTTGGGTACCGTGGAAGAGGACCGCTCAAAGACCGATAGGGAGCGGCGCTTGACGGTGGTGGGTTCTAGCGACCCGCAGGTCCAGACACTGATCGAGCTGCACGCGCAAGAGCGCCCTGGAGCGCTTGCGATCAGCGATGGCTACCGGCAGGTGAGCTACGACGAGCTGAACCGCTGGTCCAACCGGGTCGCCCAGCGCTTGCGCCATCTCGGCGCGGGGGTGGAGAGCCCGGTAGCGGTTCTCGCTGGGCGTACGGCGGCCACGGTGGCGGCGCAGCTCGCGGTGCTCAAAGCGGGCGCCTGCTTCGTTGCGCTCGATGCCGACCACCCCGCGCGGCGGGTTAGCGAGACCGTGGCGCAATCGGGCGCACGGATTCTGCTGGCCACCCCCACCGCGCTCAGCGCTCACCAGGGGCTGCTCGAAGAGATAGCCCACCACGTCGATCTAGAGGCGGAGGCCGCCGCCGCTCAAGCTGATCTGGCGGCGGGAAGCGCGCTAGCGAATCCGAGCGCGGGGGCCCAGCCTGAGAATCTGGCCTACGTCATCTTTACTTCGGGATCCACCGGCAGCCCCAAGGGAGTCGAGGTCACCCGAGCCAACCTCGCGGCATTTGTAGGCAGTGCTGTCGCGGAGCACAAGATCGAGGTTGCGAGCAGATCCGCACTCCTGGCTAGCCCAGCCTTCGACGCATCGGTGTGGGAGATCTGGCCTTTTCTGGCCTGCGGAGCCAGTCTCCATATCGCCCATCGAGAGACCGTCTTGTCGCCGCGCCGTCTGGTCAGTTGGCTGGCAATGGAGCGGATTTCTCACTGCTTCGCGACGACCTCGTTGGGTGAGATCTTGCTTGCCCAACGCTGGCCCCGCCCCCTCGCTCTGCGCGTCATGATCTGCGGTGGCGAGCGGCTGCGCCTCTTTGCTCCATCCGATCTGCCCTTCGCCCTCTATAACGGCTACGGCCCGACCGAGTGCACGGTGATGACCACCTGGGGCCGGGTTCCTCGCGCTCCTCGCGCGGAAGCGGCCCTCACGCCGTCCCTCGGCCGGGCGCTCAATCACCTCTACGTCCGCTTGCTCGACCGGCGGCTGGATGAGGTCGAGACCGGTGTGGCGGGAGAGTTGGCGGTGGGTGGTGCCGGGGTCGCGCGCGGTTACCGTGGGCGACCGGCGATGACCGCCGCGGCCTGGGTACCGGATCCGCAAGGGCCAGCGGGCTCGCGCCTCTATCGCACCGGTGATCTCGCGCGCTGGCTTGCGGGCGGCGATTTGGACTTCCTGGGGCGGATCGATCGCCAGGTGAAGATCCGCGGCTTCCGGGTGGAACCGGGTGAGGTGGAGGTCGCGCTGATGAGCCACCCGGCTGTGGCTCAAGCGGTGGTGGTGGCGATCGAAGAGGAGGGCGCGGCGTCGCTGGCCGCCTTCGTGACCTTGACGCCCGGAGTGGCCGAAGCCACCGCCGAGATCTTGCGCGCTTTTCTTCACCAGCAGCTACCGGCGCCGATGGTGCCGGCCCGGACGGTGGTGCGCGATCGGATGCCACTGACTCCGAGCCTGAAGGTGGACCGCGCCGAGCTGGTGCGTTCGCTGGTTGCTCGCGACGAGAGGGCCGCGGAGAGGGACCTTCCCGCGCCCTCGTCCACTCGGGCTCGGCTGGCCGAGATCTTCGCTGAGGTTCTGGGAGTGGCCTCGGTAGAGGGGGATGACGATTTTCTCGCTCTCGGAGGCCACTCGCTCCTGGTGACCCGGGTCTGTTCCCGGGTTCGTCGGACCTTCGCTGTTGAGCTGGCGATCTCGCAGGTTTACGAGGCACCCTCGGTGCGCCAGTTGGCGCCGGTGGTCGAGGCACTGGTGGCGGCGGGCGGCTGCCACGCGGACCCACGAGCCACGATCGAACCGATCCCACGGCCGCTCAACGGTGATCTGGAGCCCTCCTTCGCACAGCAGCGGCTGTGGTTCCTCGACCGTTTGCTCGACCCCTCAGCGCTCTACAACGTCGCCTTCGCGGTCGATCTGCGGGGGGCGTTGGTGCCGGCGGCTTTGGCCGCCGCTTTGGCCGCCGTGGTGGGCCGCCACGAAGGTCTGCGCTCGACCTTTCTAGAGATCGACGGTCGGCCGGTGGTGCGGGTGACGCCGCTAGCCGAGATCGAATCGGCGAGACGGTTGCTGCCGGTGATCGACTTGTCACACTGCGCCGCGAAGGCGCGAGAGCGGGCAGGAAAGGCTTTGGAGGCAGGGTTGGCTCGGCGGCCCTTCCAGCTGGATCGCGCACCGCTGTTTCGTTTCGCCTTGGTGAAGAGCGGACCCGCGCGGCACACGCTGATCGGCAACATCCACCACATTCTTTGCGATGGTTGGTCGATGACGGTACTGCTTGGCGATCTCGCCGAGTTGTACCGTCAAGCGCTGGCCGGGCGCGTCGCCGTTCGGCCCCAGCCAACCCTACAGTTCGCGGACTACGCCGCCTGGCAGCGCGCTACCTTGACCGGCGAGGTCTTGGCGCGCCAGCTCAGCTACTGGCGCGGTGAGCTGGAGAACGCTCCGCGGCTTCTCGAACTGCCGACCGATCGCCCGCGCCCGAGCATCGAGTCCACCACCGCGGGACGGGTTGTCGAACGACTTCCCGCGCAGCTTTGTAGTCGCCTGTTCTCCCTCGGCCGCAAGGTCGACAGCTCGCTCTACAGCGCCCTCTTCGCCGCGCTGGCGTCGCTGCTGGGGCGCTGGGGCCGGCTCGCGGATCTAGTGGTCGGCTGCCCCATCGCCAATCGCCAGAATCTGGAGAGCGAAGAGCTCATCGGCTTCATGGTCAACACCCTGCCGCTACGGATTCAACTGGAGCAGGACGCGAGCTTTCTCGGTGTGGTGGCGCAGGCGGGGGATCGGGTGCTGGCCGCCCTGGCGCATCAGGATCTGCCCTTTGAGCGGCTGGTCGAGGAGCTAGTCAGGGGACGCGGCGCCAGCTTGAATCCGCTGACCTCCGTTCTCTTCGTGATGCAGAACGCCGCGACTCCGCCGGCCGAGTTGAGCCCGGGGCTCACCCTGGAGTGGCGGGAGTTGGAAACCGGCGAGGCGATCGCAGAGCTTTCGGTGATCGCCGAGCAGCGCGGTGACGAGATCGAACTCACCTTCGACTATCGCGCCGAACTCTGGGACGCCACCACCATTCGCCGCATGGCGCGAGGCTATCGGCGCTTGCTCGCCGCCGCCGTCGCCAGGCCCGAGCTGGCGTTGCGCGAGCTGCCCTTGGTCTCACCGGCCGAGCGCCACCAGTTGGTGCACGAGTGGAATGACACCGCCTGGCCTGCCGCCGAAGAGATCTTCGTCCACCGTCAGGTCGAGGCGAGGGCCGCTTCGACGCCGGACGCGGTCGCCCTGGTGGGGGGCGCCAACCAGTTGAGTTACGGTGAACTCGATCGCCGAGCGGAAGATCTAGCTCGGGGCCTTCGTCGCATCGGCGTCGCTCCAGAGCGCCGGGTGGGCCTGTGGCTCGATCGCTCGCCGGAGATGGTGATCGCCATGCTGGCGGTGTTCAAGGCGGGGGGTGCTTACGTGCCCCTCGATCCGATCTTTCCCGACCGTCGCGGCGACGAAATGTTGTGCGACAGCGAGGCTGTGGCGGTGATTTTTCGCGGCGGTCGGCGTCGCTCCACGCGCCTCTTCGGCGGTAGTGAGATCGAGATCGAAGGCCAGGGTTGGCGGGTCGTGGCGCGCGGCCCCACCCCTTTGAAACCGGCCTGCGAACCGCGCCAGAATCACCTCGCGTATGTGATCTTCACTTCGGGCTCGACCGGAAAACCCAAAGGGGTCGCGGTCGCCCACGAGACGTTGTCGAACCTGGTGGCGTGGTACCGATCGGCTTATCGGTTGAAGGCCGAGGACCGCTGTTCCGCGATGTCCGGTCCCGCCTTCGACGCTCTGGTCTTCGAGTGCTGGCCGGTGCTGGCCACGGGAGGGCGGCTGGAGATCGCGAATGACGAGGTGCGCAGCTCGCCCCGGGAGCTGGCGCGGTGGATCGAGGAGCGGGCGTTGAGCGTGAGTTGGGTGCCCACACCGATGGCGGAAGCGATCTTCGCCACGGGGGTGGTTCCTGGCCCGTGGCTGCGTTGCCTACAAACGGCCGGTGATCGCTTGCACCGGCTGCCAACATCGGCGTCGGCGTGGCCGGTGTACAACAACTACGGCCCCACCGAAGCGACTGTGTGCAGTAGCTGGGGACGAGTCTTCCCGGATGCAACCGGAAGAGAACCGTCGATCGGCCGTCCGATCCTGGGGGGCCGAGTTCAGGTGCTCGTCGGTGGCGCGGCGGTGGCTGCGATCGGCCTCGCGGGGGAGCTTTGCATTGGCGGCGGTGGCGTCGTGCGCGGATACCTCGGCCGGCCGAGGCGCACCGCGCTCGCTTTTGTTCCAGACCCCTTTGCCAGCATCCCAGGGGCGCGGCTGTATCGCTCCGGCGATCTGGCGCGGACGCGTGCCGATGGCGAGATCGAGTTTCTGGGTCGGATCGACAAGCAGATCAAGATTCGCGGCTATCGCCTCGAACTCGGCGAGATTGAGAGTTGCTTGCTTGAATTTCCTGGGGTGACCTCGGCGGCGGTGGTCGCCGTGGGCGAAGGGAGTGGTCGTCGCCTGGCGGCCATGGTGGTCCCCGGAGGACGCGAGGCTGGAGAGGGGCTGGGGAACCCAGAACTGGTGGCCCGAGAGCTGACAGACCACCTCAGCCAGAAGCTCCCCGCCTACATGATTCCAGCGAGTTTTACCCTTCTCGGTCGCTTGCCGATGACGCCGAGCGGCAAGCTCGACGAACGCGAGTTGGTCCGCCTGGGGCGCGCCGCCGCCGTTGCGGCTGGCGCGGGGAGGGCACCGCGGACGCCGGTGGAACTCGCCCTAGCGCGGATCTGGAGCCAAGTGCTGGAGGTCGACGGCCTCGCGGCAACCGACATCGGGCTCGACGACGATTTCTTCCGCCTCGGCGGCCATTCACTGCTCGCCGTGCAGGTGCAGTCGCGGATCCGCGGTGGCCTAGCTGCCGCTGTCGCACTGCGGGAAATCTTCAACGCCGGTTCCTTGGCGGCCCTGGCCGAGAGGGTCGAAGCGGCGCGGGCTCTGGGTGACCCGCGAGCGGAAGAGCTGGATGGCGGTGCCATCCCCAGGCGGCTGCCGGAGGCGGCGGTGATGGCCTCGTCGGCGCAAGCGCGGCTTTGGTTCCTCGACCGCTTCAGCCCCGACACGGCGACCTATAACGTGCCGTTGGCACTCCACCTCCGCGGGCCCCTCTCGGTCCAGCCATTGGCTCGATCGTTGCGCCAGATCCAAGGGCGACACGAGTCGGTCCGCACAGTGTTCGAAGAGCGAGAAGGAGATCCGTACCTGGTGGTCCAGCCACCTTCGGTGCAGCTCGCGGTGATCGATCTCTCCACCCTGCCGGTGAGCGAAATTGAGAGGGTCGCGGCGCGCCTGGGCGCTTTCGAAGCTCGGCAGCCTCTGAGCTTGGCGAAGGGACCCCTACTGCGCCAACGGTTGTTGCGGCTGGGCGCTGGCCGTCACCGCCTGCTGATGACTCTGCACCACATCATCTGCGACGGGTGGTCCAGCAGCGTGGTGCTCCGGGAACTCCAAACGCTCTACCCGGCGATGCTGGCTGGACTGGGCTCACCCTTGGCCCCGCTGCCGATTCAGTACGGTGACTTTGCCCTGTGGCAGCGGCGCCATCTCTCGGGGAAGGCGTTGGAGCCGCAGCTAGACTTCTGGTGCCGACGGTTGGCCGACCTGCCACCGATCCTCCAGTTACCGACCGATCGACCGCGGCCGCCGGTGCAGAGCTACGCTGGTGCGGTAGTCCGGCGGCCGCTCGAAGGGGCGCTGGGCGAGCGTCTCAACGCCTTTGGCCGTGGCCATGGTCTTACCCCCTTCGTAGTCTTGCAGGCGGCCTTTTCGGCGCTCCTGGGACGCTACTCGGACCAGGAAAGATTCATCACCGGTTTTCCGGTCGCGAACCGGCGCCCAGCCGAAGTCGAAGGGTTGATCGGTTTCTTTGCCTGCACCTTGGTCTTTGTGAGTGAGCTGGGAGGCTCCCCCTCCTTCTCCACCCTGCTCGAACGCACCCGCCAAGAGATGATGGAGGCGCTGAGCCACCAGGATCTGCCTTTCGATCGTCTGGTTGAAGAGCTGGGCATCGAGCGCGACCTTTCGCGCTCTCCGCTGTTCGATGTCATGCTTTCGCTCGACACCGAGACCGCCAGCCGTCTCGAGCTGACCGGCGACCTGGTGGCCCAGGTGGAAGCGGTCCATCCGGGGGCCTCTCGATTCGACTTGTGCTTGTCGTTGAGCCGGGCCGAGGGCGCCTTGTGCGCTGAGGTCGAATTCGCCACCGACCTCTTCGACCCCGCGACCGCCGAGCGCTTACTAGCCCATTTTGAGACTCTGCTCAGCGCCGCCCTCAGCGATCCCGAAGTAGGGCTTTGGGAACTGCCGCTGTTGACCGAACCGGAGCTTGCCCAGCTGCGCGACTGGGAGTGTCCGCTCCACCGTGCGCCTGGCCTTGCTTCGGCGACTTCGCTGATCGAGTTGTTCGCCGAGCAGGCATTAGCGAAGCCGCGAGCGGTGGCCTTGATCGTCGGCGAAGAGCGGATCTGTTACCGCGAGCTGCTGGAGCGGGTCGAAGAGCTGAGCCGGCGGCTGGTGCGCTCAGGGCTCGGGCCGGACGAGGTGGCGGCGATTCTTCTGCCGCGCGGCGCCGCGCTGGTGGTGGCGATGTTGGCGGTCCACGCGGCTGGCGGCGCCTATTTGCCGTTGGATCCCGATTACCCGAACGAGCGCCTGACCTACATGCTGGAGGACAGCGGTGCCCTCTTGGTGGTGAACGACGGCGAAGCTAGAGAGTGGCTAGAACGGTTGGAGATTCCGTTGCTCGATGTCCGCTCATCGGAGCGCCAAGAGAGTGAACCGCTGGCGGAAGTGAACGCGGGAGCGGGCTTGCCTCCAGCGGGGGCCAACCTCTCCCATTTGATCTACACCTCGGGTTCGACGGGCCGGCCCAAGGCGGTGGCGATCCGCTTGGTGAGTGCGGTGGCGATGGTGCGCTGGGCCGCCACCCAGTTTGGCGAGGAGGAACTCAGCGGAGTGCTGGCCTCGACCTCGATCTGCTTCGACCTCTCGGTTTTCGAAATCTTTTTCCCCCTCTGTCTCGGCGGTACCGTGATCTTGGCCGACAACGCGCTAGCGCTGCGCTCGCTGCCCGCTCGCGACGAAGTCAGATTGATCAACACTGTGCCTTCGGCGCTCGCCGCGTTGCTCAATCTTGGTGACTTGCCGGACAGCGTTCAGACGGTGAATCTCGCTGGCGAACCGCTGCCGAGGCGGCTGGCGCGCGAGGTCTACCAGCAGCCCGCGGTCGAAAAGGTCTACAACCTCTACGGTCCTTCGGAAGACACGACCTATTCGACCTTCGACCTGGTGGAAGTCGAGAGCGCCCAACCGCCATCGATTGGTCGGGCGATCGCCGGATCCACCAGTTACGTGGTCGATCGACACCGGCGCCGGGTGGCGCGCGGAGTCCCCGGCGAGCTCTTGCTCGGCGGGCAAGGGCAGGCGCGCGGTTATCTGGGCCGACCCCGGTTGACGGCGGCTTCGTTCGTGCCGGACGAGTTCAGCGGTGAGCGGGGGCGACGGCTCTATTGCACGGGTGATCGAGTGCGCTGGCGCGGCGATGGGCGGCTCGACTTTCTGGGTCGGCTGGATCATCAGGTCAAGCTGCGTGGCTACCGAGTCGAGTTGGGTGAGGTCGAGGTGGCCTTGCGGCGTTGCCCGGGGGTCGTGGACGCGGCGGCGGGGGTGCGCGGGGTGGCCGACGAGAAGCAACTGGTCGCTTGGCTGGTCGAGAGTGGCACGGGCGCGGTTGAGGTCAAGGAACTTCGTCGCCACCTCGGCGCTCGCTTGCCGGTCCACATGGTGCCCTCCGCCTTCGTGGTCTTGGAGCGCCTACCGTTGACTCGCAACGGCAAGCTCGATCGAGGGGCGTTGCCCGAACCGGGGACCGACCGATTGGTCGCCGACGGCGCTTTCGTCGCTCCCAGTACCCCGCTCGAAGAACTGGTGGCCGATCTTTGGCGTGAGGTTCTCGGCCTCGATCGAATCAGTGTTGATGCTTCGTTTTTCAAACTGGGAGGCCATTCGTTGGCGGCGACACGAGTGGTTGCCAAGCTCGAAGAGCTCTTTGGACTGGAAGTTCCGTTGCGAGTCTTTTTTGAGGCACCGACGATCGAGGCACTCATCGCCAAGCTCGGGGAGCTGGAGGCGCGCGACGCGGTCGTCGAAGTCAGTGAGGTTGCGGATGACGGGGCGAAGAGCTATGCCACGGGAGGTGGGCGATGAGTGGGCCAGAAGCGGTGCGCGGTGGGTTGATGGAAGCGACAGAGGCGCCACCGGAGAGCCCACCTTCGTCCAAGGGCGATCTTTCGGATCGCTTGATGAAGCGGCTGGGGCGGCCACAGCGAGTAGGGTCGGTGGTCGACGTAGGGACCGACGAGCGGGAGCGCCGGGAACCGACCTCCTTCGCGCAGCAGAGGCTGTGGCTCCTCGACCGGATCGAACCGGGCCTGGCGACCTACAACCTGCTCTTTAGGATGGACTTGGAAGGGGAACTGAACGTCGAGGTTCTCAGGCGTAGTCTGGAGGAGATCTGCCAGCGCCACGAGTCCTTGCGCACGACCTTCGAGACGGAGGCGGGGGAGCCGGTACAGTGCGTTCATCGATCGGCGCGGCCGCCGTTACCGGTGGTGGATCTGAGCGGTCTTGCCACCGCCTTGCCGGTCGGGGATCGGTTGGCGAGG
>QIHU01000374.1 GCA_003231035.1 Acidobacteriota bacterium | reverse complement strand
GCTTGTATGCGACCTACCTGGGGCCATCTGAACGTCAGGAGAGCGGCATTATCGAGGTCATCGGATCGACCGGCGAGGTCCGCGCCGAGTTTTTGCTACCCGATGGCCGGGAGGCGGCCTTGAGCGCCGAGCCGCCGCCATGAAGCGAGCGGGGCCGCCTTGCGCCACCTGGTGGCCGTCTCCACCCAACGCTGGCCGTGCTACGCCGCCGGCTTGTCGATGCCGCTGACGGTCAACCTGATCGGTTGCTTAGCGGTGGGTCTTCTCACCGGTCTGGCCCAGAGTCGCGACCTGCTCACCCCGGGACTGCGCCTGTTCCTGGTGGTCGGACTGCTGGGAGGGCTCACGACCATCTCGGCTTTTGGTCTCGAGATTTTCGGCATTCTGCGCGGGGCTGAAATCTTCAAGGCCTTCGCCAGCGTGGTGGCCCATCTGGTGTTGGGACTGGCGGCGGTGGCGGTCGGTTTTTGGGTGGGACGGTAGGGCGCGCTGGAGTGTTACGATTCGAGCAATTCAAAACCACGGGTTCCTAGGAAGCGAGGCAGGGATGACGATAGGTACGGTGAGACGTTGGCTGTGGGGCTGCGCTTGGCTAGCGCTGGCTTCGGTCTCTTCGCTCGGTGCGGTCGCGGCGATTGAAACCGATGCTCTGACGGCCACTGATGTGGTCACTCTGCGCGCTGTCGATGGCGCCAAGATCTCCCCGGACGGCACGGAGATCGCGTACGCGCTCGTCGTCCCGCGCCGCCCGTTCGAAGAGGACGATGGACCGGCGTGGGTGGAGCTGCACTTGGTGAGTAGCGACGGCCAGTCGCGACCGTTCATCACCGGTGAGGTGAATCTGAGCGCCATCGCCTGGTTGCCGGACGGCAGTGCCGTCTCCTATCTCGCCGAACGGGATGGCGACGAGCACCGCACCCTCTACGTTCTGCCCCGCGACGGCGGCGAGTCGCGCGCCGTGCTCGATCTGGAAGTGGCGGTGGGCTCCTACGCGTGGAGCCCTGACGGCAAGTTCGTCGCCGTTTTGGCCAAGGATGCCGAGGACAAAGAGAAGAAGAAGCTGGCCAAGAAGGGGTTCAATCAGAAGATCTTCGAGGAGGATCTGGAGGCAACCCACCTGTGGATCCATCAGCCTGGGACCACCGGCGACGAGGCTGAGCCTCGTCGGATTGAACTGGCCGGCTCCGTCTCGGAGTTGAACTGGAGCCCACGCGGTGATCGACTTGTGGTCGGCTTGGCGCCGAGCCCGCTGGTCGACGACAACTTGATGGCGCGGCGGCTGCACATCATCGATGTGAAGAGCGGGGAGGTGACGGCGACGGTCGACCATGCCGCCAAGTTTGGCGCCGCGCGCTTCAGCCCGAGCGGCGACCACCTCGCGTTTATCGCCGGCGAGGATCTCAACGACCCGTCGGCAGGACGGCTGATGGTGGTTTCCACCGCCAAGGGAGGCACGCCGCGGCAGTTGCTGGCCCAGTATCCAGGGCAGGTGGAGGCGATCGATTGGCTCGATGATTCGCGGGTCGCTTACATCGGATCCCTGCGCACCGAGACCGAGGTCGGTACGGTGGCGATCGATGGCGAGCGCTCTCTTCTGGTGGCACCGGGGATCGGTACCTGGCGTGCCCTTTCGGTCTCGCGCCAGGGCTCCACCGTGGCTTTGATCGGTGAGTCGGCGAACCACCCGCGCGAACTCTTCCGCTGGGTGGCCGGCTCTTCGGCTCCCCAGCGCTTGACCGACAACAACCCGAGGTTGGCCCGGATTCGTTTCGCCAAGCAAGAAGTGGTCCGCTACCAGGCCCGCGACGGTTTGGAGCTGGACGGTATTCTGATTCGCCCGCGCGACGCCCGCGAGGGGCAGCGCTATCCGTTGATTCTCGTCGCGCACGGCGGTCCTGAATCGCATTACCGCAACGGCTGGATGACCTCCTACTCAACCCCTGGTCAGCTGGCGGCGGCGCGTGGCTTCGCGGTCTTCTATCCCAACTACCGGGGCTCGACCGGCCGCGGCGTTGCCTTCTCGAAGTCGTCGCAGGGCGATCCGGCGGGCAAGGAGTTCGACGACCTGGTGGACGGGGTCGATCATCTGGTGGCCAGCGGCCTGGTGGACCGGGCCAAGGTGGGGATTACCGGCGGCTCCTACGGTGGCTACGCCTCGGCTTGGGGGGCGACCTACTACAGCGAGCGCTTTGCCGCCTCGGTGATGTTCGTCGGGATCAGCGACAAGATCTCGAAGGTCGGAACCAGCGATATTCCCAACGAGCTCTTCCTGGTGCACGACCGCCATTGGCCCTGGGAGAGCTGGCAGCTGATGTTGGAGCGCTCACCGATCTACCATGCGCACAAGGGGCGCACGCCGTTGTTGATCATGCACGGCGAGAAGGACACGCGGGTCCATCCGAGCCAGTCGATGGAGCTGCACCGGGTGCTCAAGACACTCGGCAAGACCCCGGTGCGGCTGGTTTTCTACCCCGGCGAAGGGCACGGTAACCGGCGTTCGGCCTCGCGGCTGGACTACAACCTGCGCATGATGCGCTGGATGACCCAGTATCTCCAAGGCGAAGGGGGCGAGCCACCCCCGACCCGGATCGAGTACCCAAGGCCGAAGGAAGAGACGATGAGCGACGACGACGGCGAGAAGGAAGACGACGAATGAGTGGCCACCGGCAAGGCTCCTCGGCTCTCGCTCAGCCCGGCACGCGGCTTGGAGCCCGCGCCCTGGCGTTGTGGAGTCTTGGCCTCTTGGCCGCGTGCACCAGCGCCGCGGCCGCTCCCAAGAAGATGGCGACGGAGGGGGCGACGAAGCAGCCCAAAGCGGAGGCCACGGTCGCCTCCAAGAGCGCAGGGCTACGCCATCACCCAGGGCTCCTCACCTTGCACACCGACGCCAAAGAGGGAAAAGTTTGGCTCGAACTGCCCCCTAGCGAGGATGCGACCGGGGTGGTCGGTAGTTACATCTACTACGCAGGGGTGCGCACCGGTCTCGGGTCCAACCCGGTCGGCATTGACCGTGGTCAACTGGGCAACAGCAAAGTCGTCACCTTGCGGCGCTTGGGAGGGCGACTGCTGGTCGAGCAGCCCAACCTGCGCTTCCGTGCCTTGAGTGACGACGCCGAAGAGCGCGCCGCGGTACGGGAGTCTTTCGCCTCCTCGGTGTTGTGGGCCGGCAAGCTCGAAGTGGTCGACGCGGACGGTCGAGCCCTGGTCGATTTCACCCCGTTTCTCCTGCGCGATGCGCACCGCATCGCGGCCAAACTAGCCATGACCCAGCAGGGTACCTTCGCGCTCGACCCCCAGCGCAGCGCCGTCGACCTCGACGGCTGTCAAAGTTTCCCCGAGAACATCGTTCTCCAGTCGCTACTCACTTTTGTCAGCGAGCAACCTGGGGAGTTGGTCCGCCAAACCGCCCCCTCGGGGCAGGCGGTGAGCTTCGTGCAGTACCAGGCCCTGATTCGCTTGCCGGATGATGGCTATCGGCCGCGACTCTTCAATCCGGGGGCGGGCTCCTTTCCGATCGTCTTTCAAGACTATGCCGCGGCGCTGGACGAGCCGATCGAGACCCGGTGGATCATCCGCCATCGGCTAGAGAAGATCGACCCCAGCGCGGCGCGCTCGAAGGTCAAGAAGCCGATCGTCTACTATTTGGATCGAGGCACGCCGGAACCCGTTCGTTCGGCTTTGATGGAAGGGGCCTCCTGGTGGGCCGAGGCCTTCGAGGCCGCCGGGTTTATCGATGCCTTTAGAGTCGAGTTGCTGCCCGAGGGGGCCGATCCGCTCGATGCGCGTTACAACGTCATCCAGTGGGTGCACCGGTCGACCCGCGGCTGGTCCTACGGTGGCGGTCTGGTCGACCCGCGCACCGGCGAGCAAATCCAAGGTCACGTCTGGCTCGGCTCGCTACGGGTGCGCCAGGATCGGTTGCTCTTCGAGGGGCTAGCCGGGACGGCGAAGAGCGGTAGCGGTGTCGCCGACGACCCGGTGGAGCTAGCCCTTGCGCGGATTCGCCAGCTCGCCGCGCACGAGGTCGGCCACGCGCTCGGTTTCAACCACAACTTTGCCGCCAGCACCTACGACGACCGCGCCTCGGTGATGGACTACCCGGCGCCGTTGGTCTCGATCGACGCGGCGGGTGAGTTCGACTTCAGCCGTGCCTATGGCGTCGGCATCGGCAGCTGGGACATTCACTCGGTACGCTACGCTTACAGCGACTTTGCCTCGGCCGCCGCCGAGGAGTCTGGCCTGGCGAAGATCGTCGCGGACGGCAAACGGCGCAAGATGCACTTTATCAGCGACGTGGACGCGCGCCCCTTGGGTGGGGCGCACCCGCTGGCCCACTTGTGGGACAACGGCGAAGATCCGGCGGCGCAGCTAGTGGAAACTTGGCGGGTGCGACGGTTGGCCCTCGACCGCTTCGGACCGGACCGGGTCGGCGCTGGCCAGCCCTTGGCCCTGCTTCAAGAGGTCTTGGCGACGGTCTACTTTCATCACCGCTTCCAGCTCGAAGCGGCGACCAAGCTGATCGCCGGTCTCGACTACTCCTACGCACTGCGCGGAGCCGGAAACGAGGTCGGCGCCGAGGCTCGGGCGAAGGCGGTGGAGGGCGCATGGCAGCGCAGGGCGCTCGAAGCGGTCCTCGCCACCCTC
The DNA here is from genome assembly GCA_003231035.1 of Acidobacteriota bacterium. Classification (GTDB taxonomy): domain Bacteria; phylum Acidobacteriota; class Thermoanaerobaculia; order Multivoradales; family SZUA-115; genus SZUA-115. Next base: position 16,043 of record QIHU01000374.1, on the reverse strand, counting down.
GATCCAGCCGAACTCGATCTTCCCGAAGAGATTCTGTCGTTGCTCTTGCCCCGGCCGGTCGACTATGACCCCAACCGCGAGCTCTTCGTGGGCAGAGCGACGGCTCCCGCCTTTGATGCCCTCGGCGCCGCCGCCACCGCCGCCTCGACCACGGTGCGGGGCCTGCTCCATCGCCAGCGGGCGGCTCGGCTGGTCGATCAACATCGTCGCGATGGCGCCCTTCCGGGGCTCGAAGAGGTGGAGAAGGCGCTGATCGATCACGCCTTTCGTCGCCCAGCTGGCGGTGCCAGGACGATCGAAGTGGCTTTGGCGGTGCAGACCGCGGTGGTCCGGGGGTTGATCGCGTTGGCCGGCGACAGTGCCGCCACGGCGGGGGTGCGTTCGCGCACCGAGGCGACGCTCGGGCAGTTGGCTGAAGAGCTAGGAAAACGTCGCTTGGGCCGGGACGCCGCTACTGATAGCACCAGCTTGGCCCATCACCAGTGGCTAGAGGCCATGATCGGTCGTTTCTTGAACCGGCCGCGGTCGCCGGCGGTCACCGCCGCGGGGCCAGCGGCGGCTCCGCCGGGCAGTCCGATCGGCTCTCAGGCTCCGATGTTGCCGCCGCCGAGCGGTTGCTCGATGGAATCCTGGGTAGCCCCTGGCGCAGGACTGTAAAGACGGTGGACTGGCGTACTGGAACTGAGAAGGGGAGGCGATGAAGCAAGACGAAACCGGAACTCCGCGGGGGCTCGATCCGCAGGCCTACTCCGAATTGCCTCCAGGGGCGACCTACCGGCCGGTGGTGGGGGAGGCCGAGAGCGCCATCGAGTTCACCTTCAAGGCGATTCTCGCCGGCATCGTCGCCGGGGTGCTCTTCGGTGCCGCCAACGCCTATTTGGGGTTGCGCGCCGGCCTGACCATCTCGACCTCGATTCCGGTCGCGGTGCTCACCGTCGCCCTCTTTCGCGCCCTGGGAGTCTTCGGTGTGCGCACCGGGCTCCTCGAAGCCAACCTGTCTCAAACCGTCGGTTCGGCCTCGAGTTCGGTGGCCAGTGGAGTGATCTTCACCCTACCGGCTCTGTTCCTCTGGGGAGCGCCGCCGAGTTTGGCCAAGATGACCCTGTTGGCGATGTGCGGCGGGCTCTTGGGGGTCCTCTTCATGGTGCCTTTGCGCCGCTTCTTGATCGTGCGCGAACACGGCCGCTTGCCCTATCCCGAAGGGACGGCCTGCGCCCAAGTTCTGGTCGCGGCGCAGGCCGGAGGAGCCCGGGCGCGCAACGTCTTCCTGGGGCTGGGAGTGGGCGCCTTCTTCAAGTTCTTGACCGGATGGAGCGAGGTGATTCGCGACTCGGTCAGCGTCAAGGTTCCCTTCCTGAAGAAAGGGCAGCTGGGCATGGAAGCCTCGGCGGCGCTTTTCGGAGTGGGCTACATCCTCGGCCCCCGGGTCGGTTCGGTGATGGTCGGTGGCGGCCTCTTCGCCTGGTTGGTCTTGATTCCGATCATCGCCTACTGGGGAGAGGGGCGGGTGGAGCCGTTCTACCCGGAGACGGTGCAGACCATCGCCGAGATGGGACCGAGCGCGATCTGGAACCGCTATGTGCGCTACATCGGTGCCGGCGCGGTCGCGGCGGGTGGGTTGATCACCCTGATCCGTAGCATCCCGACGATGATGCAGAGTTTCAAAATGGGAGCCAGTCAGATACGCCAGCGCATGGGCGGTGGAAATGCGGCTGAGGCGCCGGCTACGGCGGCGGCTCCAGTGCGCACCGATCTCGATCTGCCGCTAAAGTTCGTCGGCTTGGCGGTCGTCGGCGTGGTCTTGGTGCTAGGGCTGGCGCCGCAGGGCTTCGACTTGTTGCAGGGGGCAGGCTCGCGCCTGGTCGCGGCCCTCTTGGTGGCTATTTTCGCCTTCTTCTTCGTAACCGTCTCGTCGCGGATCGTCGGCCTGGTCGGAGTGACCTCGAACCCGACCAGTGGCATGACCATCGCCACTTTGCTGGGCACATCCTCCCTCTTTCTTCTCCTCGGTTGGACCGGGATGGACGGCAAGGTCGCGGCCCTCACCGTCGGCTGCGTGGTGGCGATCGCGGCCTCGATCGCGGGAGACACCTCGCAGGATCTCAAGACCGGCTTCCTCCTCGGCGCGACCCCCCGTCGTCAGCAAATCGGCGAGCTGATCGGGGTCTTGACCTCGGCCATCTTCGTCTGCTGGACGGTGATCCAGCTCAACGCCACCTACGGCTTTGGCACGGCGCAGTTGCCGGCACCGCAGGCGACCTTGATGCGGCTGGTGATCGACGGTGTCCTCGAACAGTCCTTGCCCTGGTTGTTGGTGGGTATCGGCGCCGTCATCGCTCTCGTCGCCGAAGCCTGCAAGCTGCCGAGCTTGGCCTTCGCGGTGGGCGTCTATCTACCGGTCTCGACGATGGTGCCGGTCTTTTTCGGCGGTGTCCTTCGCTGGTGGCTGGAGCGCTCCGCGGCCAACGAGAGTGATCGCGAGGCCCGCCGCGAGGCCGGTGTCCTCTTCGGTTCCGGCCTGGTCGGAGGCGAAGGCCTACTCGGGGTGGGAGTGGCCTTCATGGCCGGCTGGTCAGCGCGCCGTGGGCTTGAGCCCTGGAGCATCGGCAGTGAGTGGGCCGGAGCGATGACCCCGTGGCTGACCTTCGGGGCCTTCGTCCTCCTGGCGGGGCTCTTCTATGCCCTCAGCCGGTCTCGGGAGCGGGAGGGCTGAACACCGTGACACGCCGTCGAGCGGACGCGGCCCTCTCCCAGCGGTGGAGCCGACCGTTTCTCGCGGGGCCCCGGCTCTGGGGGCTGGCCCTGCTCGCCGTGGGTGGCCTGTTCCTGTGGTGGCGGGGCGGTGCGGATTCTAGCGCCCCGCCGCGGCCGGCCGCGGCGGTCGCTAGCGAGACTAGGCAAGAGCAAGCTGAGCCGCGGCATGGGCGGTTAGAAGTCAGCCGGTTGGAAGTCAGGGTTCGAGGCGAGTTCCCACACGCGCGCGACGCCTATACCCAAGGCTTGCTCTGGCACCAAGGCAAGCTCTACGAGAGCACCGGCCAGTACGGGCAATCGTCATTGCGCCGCGTTGATCTGGCGAGCGGGGTGGTGGAACAGCGGTGGGATCTGCCCGACGATCTCTTCGCCGAGGGGCTGGCGCGGGTCGGCGATCGGCTGATCCAGTTGACCTGGCATGCCGGACTGGCCAAGGTCTATTCGCGTCAAGACTTCACGCCGGTCGGCGAGTACAGCTACCTGGGCGAGGGGTGGGGACTGTGCCACGATGGTGCCCGTCTGGTGATGAGCGACGGCAGCGATCGGTTGAGCTTTCGTGACCCCAAGACCTTTGCCGTGTTGGGAGAGATTCGGGTGACCCTGCGTGGTCGACCGCTGAGCCGGCTCAATGAACTCGAATGTGTTGAGGGCGCGGTGTGGGCCAATGTGTGGACCACCGATCTGATCGTGCGCATCGACCCCGATTCCGGCCAGGTGACCGCGACCGTCGACGCCTCAGGGCTACTGAGCCCTGAGGAGAGCCGCAATACGGAGGTGCTCAACGGCATCGCCTATCGAACGGAAAAGGGAACCTTCCTGCTCACCGGCAAGTATTGGCCCAAGCTGTTCGAGGTCGAGTTCGTGGCCGTGCGAGATTCCGCTTAGCCCGGACTATTCGCCACGCTTCGTCGCAGGAGCGTGGTGAGCTATCCGAGTTAGTTGACCGCTGAGTCCAGAATTACGAGATGGCCGGTGCCGGCCATCTGCGACAGGTCGACATTGGCGACGCAGCGCACGTCAACGCCGTCCAGGTTGAGCTTGCCGGCGAGCCGGATCGAGCCTTCGCCTTGGTCGAGATTTCCGGCGGAAAGGTCGGAATGCTCTTCGTCGAGGCTGAACCCCAACTCCGTTCCGCCTCGGGTCTCGGTGAATTTGACGTGCACATAGCCACGCTCGATCGCCGCCTTCAACTCGCCCAGGGCATCGTCACGAACCGCCGTAATGATGACCTTGTGTTCACCGTCGGCTAGCTTTTGTACCAACTCGCTCATCGATAGTCTCTCCTCAGCTGATGATCTTACAAGTGCCTCTTCGGGCGCTGCGCGCGCCCTGCCTACGGGGAGTTTTGGCCTCGGGGCGGAGTGCTGTAGAATCGCTTGAAACTCAACCATGCGACGGCATGCGGGCCTGGTGAGCGAGTGGTGGTTGAATATTAGTCACCACGAGGCAGGCTGCGGTCGAGTTTGCAAGGAGATTGCACCTGATGTTCCACCCTCTTTTCCCGCGGATGTCTCGAATCATTCCGGCCACCTTCTCCGGGTCGCTTTGCCGCTGATCCTTCTTCTGGTGGTTTGGCCGCTGGCGGCGGAGTCATTGCCGACCACCGGGCCGCCGATCACCGGGCCGGTCTCCGCCGAAGACTACGCACGGTTGCTGCGCCAGCGTTACTCCCGAAAGACGATACCGATTCCGGCCGAGGGAGTGGTGGTGCGCAGCGATGTGGCGACCTTTACATTGATCTCGGGCTCGGTGCGCCTGCTCGAACCGCTCGCCAATGGCCGGACCACCGGGGTGCTCTTCGAAGGCGAGGGTCTCTTCGAGCTGACCATTCCAGATTCGATCGAGCGCGAACAGTTGGGTCGCAAGAGTGGCCGCAACTTTGCTGATCACTTCGAGGAGAAGTTCACCCAGATGGTCTTGCGCACCTCGGAGGGCTTCCTCGACGAGATCTTCTCGCCAGCACCCGAAGGTGGGTATGCCGAGAACCAGGTGGCGGCCGACCGTCACGAGAACTGGCTGGCCTTCCGCGTGGTCGATGCCGATGCGCGGATCGTGTACGGCAGCCTGTTGTCGGATGACGAGTATCTACGGGCGGCGATCAAGAGCGAAACCTTCGGTTGGCTGACCTACGAGTTTGACGGCTCACTGGTCGAAGAGGTGGAACTCTCCTTCTTCGATCCGAAGGCCAGGTACCTGGAGTCTTGGCTGCGTCTAGATCGCGCCGAGGATCGGGACTCACGGGGGCGTACAACGTACCGCCGTCAGCCGGCGATCGATGTTGAACACGTCGATATCCAGGCCGACCTCACCAAGGCGGGGTCGGGGAGCCGAGTTGGGGTGAACAAGATCCAGCCGCGCCGCGGCCGATTTGTCGCCGCCATGACCTTTGTCTCAAAGCTGGAAGGGGCGGCGGCGGTCCAGTTGGATCTCGATGTCTTCTGCAAGGTGACCGCGGTGCGCAACGAGGAGGGGCAAGAGTTGACCTTTCTTCGCGACCATCTCGGCAAACGCCGGTCGGTGGTCGACAATGACATCTACAACAACTCGTTGGTGGTTCTGCTGGCTAGCCCCTTGGCCCAGGACGAACGGCGACGGTTGGTGGTCGAGTACGAGCGCGACGTGCTGAACTATCTGCCCGGAAGGAACTGGTATCCGGGTAGCCCCGAGGGTTTCTACGACTTGCACACCGCTCGAATCGAGGTGCGAGCGCTCAAGAAGCACGATCTTCGCTCGATGGGCCGGAAGGTCGAAGAGGGGCTGGAGGATGGCGTGCAGCGGGTGGTCTGGGAGATCGAGAATCCGGTGAAGATGGCCACCTTCTCCTTCGCCGAGCGGTTCCACGAGGAGACGATCGAGCAAGCCGGGGTGCCGGCGGTGATTGCCTTCGCCACCACGGGTGGCAGGACAGTCAAGAACAAAGCCTTCAATGTGGCGGCGGATCTCTCCAACAGCATCAACTACTTCCAACAGCTCTTCGCCAGCCCTCTGCCGGTCGAACGACTCTACGCAACCAGCATCATCGGCGGTCACGGGCAGTCCTTCGACGGATTTATTCATCTCGCGGAAATGACTTTTGAAATCGAATCCAGCGGTCCTTCCGAGCTCTTTCGGGCGCATGAGGCGGCGCACCAGTGGTGGGGCCACGAGGTGGGTTGGGCGAGCTACCGCGATCAGTGGTTGAGCGAGGCTTTCGCCGAGTTTTCGGCCATCCTCTTCATCCAGGCGTCGATGGAAAAGGGAGACGAATACTATGCCGAGATCCTCCGCGCCTACAGCGAGCAGACCCTCGGGACGATGAAGAAAATGAGCCGCTTCGGCCGTGGTTGGACGATGACCGGCAACGCGGATCATCGCTGGCGGCTGGGGCCGATCAGCACCGGCTACCGGGCCGGCTCGGCGAATTCTCCTGGCGGCTATTTCGCGCAGACCTACGTCAAGGGTGCGGTGGTCATGCACATGCTGCGGGTCCTGCTGCGCAACCTGACCCAGAGCGACGAGGCGTTGATCGAAGTGCTGCGCGATCTGGTGCGCGGTCATCGTGGTGGGGTGATTTCGACCGATGACTTCGTTGCCGCCTTGACTCGGAGGGTACCGGCCGACTGGAATTGGTTCTTCGAACAATGGGTGCACAGCGCCTTTCTGCCGACCTACACTTGGAAGTACACGGTGGGGCCGAGCCCCGATGGAACCGCCAAACTGGCGTTGAACCTGACCGTGGAACAGAGCGGTGTCCCGGCCGGTTTTCGCATGCCGGTGCCGGTCGAAATCGACTTCGGTAAGGGCAAGACCTCCCAGGTCGTGATCATGGTCGATCAAGGCGAAGAGACGTTCAGTTTTCCACTGCCCAGCAAGCCGAAAGGGGTGGAACTGAACCCCGGCAACGCGGTTCTGGCCACCGTTCGCCAGGAGAACAAGTAGCCAATTTCGGAACAAAACCGGGCGAAGGGTAGTATGGAGGGGTATGGAAAGCTCAATCTTCAGTGTTTGTCTCGGCATTGGCCTCGCCGCCGCGTGTGGATTTCGCATCTTTGTGCCCTTCTTGGTGATGAGCGCCGCCTCCCACGGCGGCTGGTTGGAACTCAATGGGAGTTTCGAGTGGATCGGCTCCACTCCAGCCCTGATCGTCTTCGCCGCGGCGACGGCGATTGAGGTGGGCGCCTACTACATCCCTTGGCTCGACAACGCCCTCGACGTCATCGCCACTCCCACCGCCGTGGTCGCGGGAGTGATCGCCACCGCATCGGTGGTGACGGGGATGGATCCGCTGCTCAAGTGGACGGTCGCCGTAGTCGCCGGGGGTGCCGTGGCCGGTTCGGTGCAGGCGGTGACCGGGGTGACCCGCCAGGTCTCGCTGCTCAGTACCGCTGGCCTGGGCAACCCGCTGGTCTCTTCGGCGGAGGTGGTCGGCTCGGTGGCGATGTCGGTGGTTTCGGTCTTCATTCCAGTTCTGGCGGGCTTGCTGGTCCTGGCCATCGCCCTTTTCGCCTTGCGGCTATGGATGCGGCGAGGGGCTAGGGCAAGGCGGGCCGCCGCTTCCGCCACTTCCACCGCCTGACCCTTGCGGCCCCTGGGCGATCGGCTGAGCCTCACCGCTGGCGCGCTCTTGCTGGCGGCGGTGGTCGCTGGCTGTATCTCGACCGCCCAGGTGCCGGGCAGTTCAGCCGGCGATCTGCAAGCGCAGATTCAGCAGCGAGGTCTCGACCCCAGTCAGCTGTTACTGCCCCAGCAGCTAAGCCCCGAGGCTAGAGAGTGGCTGGTTTCGACTGAAGCGGGTGGGAGCGCTGAGCAAGGGCACCATCAGAGGCTACAGATCTTGCTCGAGAACCTGACCGGGCCAGACGGCCCCGCGATCACCTACGCCAGCACCCGAACCGGCACCGCGGAGGAGGTCTTCGCCAGCGGGAAGGCTAACTGTCTCGGGTTCATGAATCTGTTCATCGGCATGGCGCGCGAAATGGGTATCTCGGCCTTTTTTCTGGCCATCGACGATGTTTCGAGTTTTCGCCGCGAGGGAGATCTGGTGGTGGTGGCGGATCACGTGGCGGCTGGCTTTGGCACTCGCAAGTCGATGCTGGTGCTCGATTTCACTACCGATCATCCACCGGACTACGATGAGGTCCACCCGCTCTCCGATCTCGAGGCCATGGCTCATTTCTACTCCAACCGGGGAGCGGAACAGCTTCGCGATGGCTTTCCCGAAGAAGCGCTGGACTGGTTGACCAAAGCGGTCCAGCTGGCGCCGGCGCTGGCCACCAGTTGGACTAATCTGGGGGTGGCGCGGCGGCGTACGGGCGATCTCGAAGGGGCGGAAGATGCCTACCGTCAGGCTCTGGAACTGGATCCCCAAGACACCTCGGCGTACTACAATTTCGCCGCCTTGCTGCGCCTGCGCGGCGAGGTGAAGCGGGCACGAGACCTGTTGGCACTGACCGACCGGCTCGACAATCTCAACCCCTACAACTACCTTAACCTCGGGGACTGGAGCCTTGAGGCGGGCGATTTTTCGGCCGCCAGCCACTTCTTCCACCGCGCGTTGCGGCTGGCGCCGAGCGACGCCGAGCCCTACGCCGCGCTGGGTGCCCTGGAGGTCGCTTCGGGCAACCGGAGCAGGGCGCGGCGGTGGCTCCGCAAGGCGCGACGGCGTAACCCGGACGGAGCCCGCGTGCGCCATCTGGAAACGGTGCTCAGCGCATCTTCGTAAAGCGTCGGGTTGGTGGTGTTCTCGGGTTGGGGAATGGTCTATCGTAGCCCCCGTGAACAACGATCAGGGTACGGAGGCCGAGCGGGCGATGTGGCGAATTTTCGTGGACACGGGAGGCACCTTTACCGACTGTCTGGGAGTCGACCCCGAAGGGGTGACCCATCGCGCCAAGGTCCTGTCGTCTAGCGGCTTGCGGGGCCGAATTGGGGCGAAACCGGCCCCGCGGCGCCTAGCGCTGGAGGCTACCTGGCAAGTCCCGGATGATTTCTTCGTCGGCTGCTCGTTGCGCCCGTTGGGTGGGGGAGAGCCAGTGCCGGTGGTGGGCTACGAAGCGGCTTCGGGGGTCGTCGAGTTGGCGGCGGAGGCGGGGCGCTGGCTCCCCGGCGAGGGCTTCGAGATCAGCTCGCCGGAGGAGGCCCCGGTTCTCGCCGCTCGGTTGATCACCCAGACTCCGCATGGCCAACCGCTGCCGCCGCTCAGCCTGCGCTTGGCGACGACCCGCGGGACCAATGCCTTGCTCGAACGGCGGGGAGCGCCGACCGCGCTGTGGGTGACTCGCGGCTTTGCCGACCTGCTGCTCATCGGGACCCAACAACGGCCCGATCTCTTCGCCCTGGAGGTGCGCAAGCCCGAGCCCCTATACCAGCAAGTGGTGGAAGTCGAGGAACGGTTGGCGGCCGACGGATCGGTGGTTCGCCCCCTGGATGAGGCGGCGGTGGAAGCGAGCGCTCGACGATCGGTGGCGGCTGGCTGTACCTCGGCGGCGGTGGCGCTGCTGCACAGTTACCGCAACCCGACGCACGAATTGGCCGTCGCGCGATCGTTGCTGCGGGCCGGCTTCGAGCGGGTGTCGATTTCGTCGCGGCTGGCACCCTTGATCCGCATCCTGCCCAGGGCCGAAACCGCTCTCGTCGACGCCTACCTGGCGCCGGTGATAGGCAACTACCTGGAGCGCGTCGCGGCGGCGGTGACAGGGGATCGTGGAGCGGAGGAGGCCGGCTCGGTCCATGTGATGACCAGTGCCGGCGGCCTGGTGCGCGCCGCTTCGTTCAACGCCAAGGACAGCCTTCTCTCGGGACCGGCGGGAGGGGTCGTCGGGGCGGTCGCCGCTGGCCAAACCAGTGGCTTCGACCTACTGATCGCCTTCGACATGGGAGGGACCAGCACCGATGTCTCCCGGTTCGGTGGCGACGAAATGGAGTATGTCTACGAACACCAGGTCGGCGATGCGCACCTGGTGGCCCCGGCGTTGGCCATTGAGACGGTCGCCGCCGGGGGCGGCTCGGTGTGTAGCTTCGACGGCCACCGGCTGGCCGTCGGACCGCACAGTGCCGGCGCCGATCCGGGACCGGCCTGCTACGGAGCCGGCGGCCCGCTGACGGTGACCGATGTCAATCTTCTGCTCGGTCGGTTGGATAGCGAACGGTTCGGTATTCCGATCGATCTCGCGGCGGCCCGGCGCTCGGCTCGCCACTTTGCCGAGCAGGTGGCGGGTGGCGATGGCGCGGCCGACTCCGCGATCGAGCCCTTGCTTGCCGGCCTGCTGGCGATTGCCAACGAACGGATGGCGGACGCCATTCGCTCGATCTCGCTGCGTCTGGGGTATGACCCCGAGGACCACGCCCTGGTCGCCTTCGGCGGCGCCGGGGGCCAGCATGCTTGTGCCGTGGCCGAGCTACTAGGGATCCGCACCGTCTTAGTGCCGGCCGACGCCGGCCTGCTGAGCGCCGTTGGCCTGGGGGCCGCGGTGGTCGAACGCTTCGCCCAGCGACAGGTGTTGCAACCGTTGGCCGAGGTCGAGCCGACCCTGGCAGGGTGGCTGGAGGAGCTGGCCGAAGAAGCGCGCCGGGCGGTCTTAGGGGAGGGGATCGCCGGGGATCGGATCGTCGTGCGCCAACGGCGGGTGAGTCTGCGGCTGCAAGGCCAGGAGAGTGCCATCGAGGTGAATGCGACCGGGGCAGGCTCGCTGGTGGAGCGCTTCGCGGCACGCTACGGTGAACTCTACGGCTACCCCCCGAGCGCGCGGCCGATCGAGGTGGAGTCACTGCGGGTGGTGGCTTCATCCAGGCCCCAGCCGCGCGCCTCGGCCGCGCTCGCCGAGGAGACTTCGCCTCCCCAGGCCGAGTCGCGACGACGGCTATGGCTGGCTGACGGTTGGCGCGCTGACGTGCCCCTCTTTCTACGCTCCCGGCTGGCGGCTGGAACCTCGCTGGCTGGCCCGGCCCTAGTCGCCGAAGTGCATTGCGCCACTCTGGTGGGCGAGCACTGGGAGGTCCGGGTCGATGGCTCGAAGTGCTTGGTCTTGAGCCGATTGGTCCCGGCGGAAGACTGCTAGAATCGGTCAAGCTGCGGCCTGAAACAGAGCGAGAAGATGGAGGAGAGCGCAATGAGCAACGGCAAGAATAGCTATAGCCTGGAGTCCGTCATGAACGCCCTGCGGGCGCTCTACATTGCCTTCATCGCGGCGCCCCTCCTGTATTGCTCGATGTCCGTTTTCATCGCCACCCGCGGGGAGGGCCAAGCCACGGGGAGTTCGCTCTCGCTGGGGATATTTGCCTTCGCCGGGATGATGGTTGTGGTGGGCTTCTTCGTGGGACGGATCCTTCTTGCCAAACGGGTGGCGGCGATCCAGCCACCGGCCGCCGAAGAGGAGCTGGGGCAAGCCTACTTCGCCTCGAAGGTTCTCAGCTGGGCGATGATCGAGGGAGGCGCCATCTTGGCGAGCACTTCCATTCTTCTCTTTGGCAACTGGAAAGTTGGCCTTCAGGTGGCCGCTCTGGCGCTCATCGCTCTGCTGATGACTCGGGCCAATCGCCAAGATCTCGAGGATCTCCTGCGCGGAGCGGGCGGCTGATGGCGCCACCGGACGCCCTCGCGCTCGGCCTGTTCACCAACCGCTTCGCCGCCATCGCGCGCGAGATGGGCGAGATGTTGCGGCGCACGGCCTTGTCGACCAACGTCAAGGAACGGCTCGATTTTTCCTGTGCCGTGCTCGACCCCAAGGGGCGGTTGGTGGTCAACGCGCCGCACATCCCGGTGCATCTGGGAGCGCTGGGGCTTTGCGTGCGCGAGGTGTGCCGGGTGGTTGCAATGGAGCCCGGCGACGCGGTGGTCACCAACCACCCGGCCTACGGCGGATCTCATCTGCCCGACGTGACGGTGATCACCCCGGTGTTCGGCCAGGGCGTGCGGTCGCCGGAGGGCTCGGCGCGAGGCGGTGAGCGCGGGCTTCTGGGCTATGTGGCGAGCCGTGCCCACCACGCTGAGATCGGCGGAATACGGCCAGGCTCCATGCCTCCAACGGCGACCACCTTGGCCGAGGAGGGGGTGGTTCTCGAACCCTTCCATCTAGTGTGCGGGCCGGGGAGGCACGGTGGGATCAGGTGCGCCGCCGTCTGGCCGAGCCGAAGTGGCCCTCGCGGGCCATCGAAGAGAATCTCGCCGACCTCGCAGCCGCCCTGGCGGCCAATAATAGGGGGGCCATCGCCCTGGCCTCGCTGGCCGCGGAGCACGGTCGGGAGGTCGTCGAACGGCAGATGCGAGCCCTCGCGCGGTTGGCGAGAGATCGAGTCCGCGAGGCCCTCGGCCGCCTGCCAGCCGGGGAGCGCCGCGCGGTGCAGACCTTGGACGACGGCAGCCGGATCGAAGTGCGGATCGAGATTTCGGGAGGCGAAGCGGTGATCGACTTCGCCGGTACCTCGGCGGTCCACCCCGGTAACCTGAACGCACCGCCGGCGGTGACCCGCAGCGCCGTGCTCTATGTATTGCGCCTACTGCTCGACGGCCCATTGCCGCTCAACGAAGGGCTCCTCGAACCGATCGATTTACGGGTGCCAGAAGGGATGCTCAATCCCCGGTTCGATCGCGATCCCGCGGCCTGCCCGGCGGTGGTGGGGGGCAACGTCGAGACCAGTCAACGGGTGGTCGATACTCTCATTCAGGCTTTGGGTCTGGCGGCGGGTAGCCAGGGGACGATGAACAACCTCCTCTTCGGCAACGATCGCTTCGGCTACTACGAGACGGTCTGCGGAGGCACCGGCGCCGGGCCGAGCTGGCACGGCGCCGACGCCGTACACAGCCATATGACCAACACTCGCATCACCGACGCCGAGGTTCTGGAGCACCGTTACCCGGTGCGCTTGGAGCGCTTCGCGGTGCGCCGTGGTTCCGGGGGTGCCGGTCGGTATCGCGGTGGCGATGGAGCACTGCGCGAGATCACTTTCCTGGAGCCGATGTCGCTGTCGATCGTCAGTCAGCACCGGGATGAGGGAGGCTTTGGCATGCAAGGCGGGGCCGCGGGGGCGCCGGGACGGCAGCGGCTGTTCCGCGTTGGCGGCTCAACCGAGGAGCTGGCGGCGGTGGACGAGCGCGAGGTCGAGGCCGGCGATCGACTCCTGCTAGAAACCCCGGGTGGCGGTGGCTGGGGCGGTAGCGAAGAGAGGGTGGAATGAAGCGCCTACTGTCGGTGGCGTTGTGGTCGGTGCTCGCGGCCGCCTTCATCGGCCCCGGCACGGTGGCCACCGCCGCCAAGGCGGGAGCGGAACACCGGTATGCCCTCCTCTGGGCGCTTCTTTTCTCGACCCTGGCCTGCTTGATCCTGCAAGAGGCGAGCGCTCGCCTGGCCTTGGTTTCCGGCCTGGATCTGGCGGCCGCTTTGCGCCGCGGCGCGGGCGGTAGCGCGATGGTGATCCTGGTCCTCGGCTCGATTCTCCTCGGCTGCACCGCCTATGAAGCGGGCAACCTGCTGGGAGCGGTGGCTGGAGCTGGGCTGGTGGTCGACCTCCCGGCTTGGGTCTTGACGCTCACCATTGGCGCCGTGGCGGCGGCGCTGCTCGCCGCCGGTTCGCCGCGCACGGTGGCTCTGGTCTTGAGTCTTTTGGTGGCGGTGATGGGGCTGGCCTTCGTGGTCACCGCTTTCCTTCTGGGTCCAGAGCTCGGGGAGATCTTCGGCGGCATGGTGGTGCCCCGAGTACCGGCCGGGAGTGGCCTCCTGGTGCTCGGCTTGATCGGCACCACGGTGGTGCCCTACAACCTCTTCCTCGGTTCCGGGCTGGCCCGCGACAACCGCGCCGAAAGCCTCGCGGAGCAGCGCTTTGGGTTGAGTGTCGCAATACTCCTCGGCGGGCTGATCTCGATGGCGGTCCTGGTGGTCGGAGTGGCGGTGGTGGGAGAGTTTAGCTACCAGGCTCTGGGCGAGGTGCTGGCTGAGCGTCTCGGCGGCTGGGCGCGGGCCCTGTTCGCCGTGGGCCTGCTCACCGCCGGCCTCTCCTCAGCCGTCACCGCGCCGCTCGCCGCCGCCCTGACCGCGCGTGGCCTCTTCGCGGGAGGGCAGGGAGGATCTAAGAATGGCGGGGCGGACCTCTGGGCCCCCCGCTCCTGGCGCTACCGCGCGGTTTGGATCTGCGTCCTGGTGGTGGGGGTGGCCTTCGGAGCCGCTCGAATCTCACCGATTCCGGCGATTATCGCGGCCCAAGCCTTCAACGGTGTGGTGCTCCCGGTGGTGGCTCTCTTCCTGCTCTTCGCGGTCAATGATCGTCGCCTGATGGGCGCCACGGCGCTCAACGGCCCACTGGCCAACCTCGCCACCGCCGCCGTGGTGGTGATCGCCGTATTGCTCGGCTTGCTCAACTTGGGCAAGGCGGTCCTTCGCCTATTCGGCGGGTCGACCCTCAATGAGGCCGGATTGTTGTGGGTGGCACTCGCGGTCACCGCGATTCTGGCCTTTCCCGTAAGCCGCCGAGTTGCGGCGTTACGCCGCTGATCCTAGCCTCCGAAAGACCTCGCCGAGCGGTGGTGGGGTCATCGCAATTGGGGGAGGCTCTCAGCCTGCTTGTTGGCGCTGGACTTCGTAGAGGGCCAGTGCCACGCTAGTCGAGAGGTTCAAGGAGCGCAACTGAGGATCCTTGTCCATGGGAATGTAGAGCAGACGTTCCTGGTGCCGGAGGCGTAGGTCGTCCGCGAGGCCGGTGCTCTCACGGCCGAAAATTAGGACCGTCCTCGCCGGGTAGTCGACCTGCCAGTAAGTGCGCGTGCCTTCGGCGGAGAAGAAGTACGGTTCGCCTAGGTTGGGGAGTTGAGCCTCGAAGGCTATCCAGGACTTCCATATGCGTGGAGCGACCCGCGGCCAGTAGTCGAGGCCGGCGCGGCGCACCTGCTTGTCGTCCAAGGAGAAGCCCAAGGGCTCGATCAGGTGGAGCTGAGCACCGACCGCCAGGCAGGTGCGCCCAACGTTACCGGTGTTCCAGTGGATCTCCGGCTCGACCAGGACCACGTGGAGCTGCCTGGCCTTGCCTTCCCGGATGGTGGGCGGTGGTCTCTGGCTAGCCATGGCGATCTTTCTCCGAAGTGGTCTCCGGGGTAGCCTGCGCGAGATTCCCGAAGGCGGCATGCAAATGCAGCCGGTCGGCGCGGTGGAGGGTCAGGATACGAGCCACCAGCAGGCCGGCCCAGGCTATCCACAGAAGGTGGAGATTCTCCCACAGGGCCGCCGCCGCGGTGAGGGGCAGAAAGACGAGCAGGACAGAGATCAACATCGAGCCGCGCAGTGGCCGCCCGGCGGCGAGGCCCAAGAAGATCCCATCGTAGACGAAGGCGATGCCGCCCAACGGCAGGAGCAGGGCGAGCCACGGCAGGTAGGTGAGTGCCGCCTCGGTGACTTCGGCGTGGGAGGTCAAGAGGGTGAGAATCGGTCGCCGTGCCCCCAGCAGTAGCAACCAGTAGCCGAGGGCGGCGCTGATACCGGTGAGCAAGGCGAGCCGGCACAGCCGTCGCAGTTGCCGGTTCTCGCCGCGACCGCGTAGAACTCCGGCCAAGCTTTCAACGGCGAAGGCGATCCCGTCGATCAGGTAGGAGGCGACGTAGAAGAGCCGTTGGAGGATCGAGCTGGCGGCCAGCAGGGTGGTACCGAAGCGGGCGCCCACGGCGAGGAAGAGGGCCATCGAGCCAGAGAGCAGGATGCTGCGCACGAGTAGATCTCGGTTGAGCTCTAGGAGGCGGCGATACGACCTCCTGCACAGCAACTCTCGCCAGTGCCATGGGTGGGGCTTGCCGGAGCGGACGAAGAAGCAGAGGGCCAGGGTGAGGGTGGTGACTTGGCTGATCACCGTGGCCCAGCCGGCGCCACGCGCCGCCCATCCTAGGTGGAGGATGAACCACCCGTTGAAGCCGATGTTGACCAGGTTGGTGGTCACCGAGAGGGCGAGAACGCGGCCGCTCTCGCCGCGACCGAGAAACCAGCCGATCCAGGCCAGGTTGGCCAGTGCCGCCGGGGCTCCCCAGATGCGCGCCGAGAAATAGTCGCGACCGGCGGCCTCGACTCCCGGTGTGCCGCTGAGCAGGGCAAACCCGGCCTCGCGCAGCAGCGCTTGGCCGGCCACCAGAAGGACTCCCGCGCCAGCGGCGAGGAGGAGCGTTCGGTAGAGCACTTGGTACGTACGCGCTCGATCTTCAGCCCCCACCGCCAGTGCCGTCATTCCGGTGGTCGCCATGCGCAGGAAACCGAGGGTGAAGTAGGCGGTTTCGAAGATCAAAGCGCCCAGGGCGACTCCGGCGAGAAAGCGGATCTCATCCAAGTGGCCGAGCATCGCGA
>QIHU01000748.1 GCA_003231035.1 Acidobacteriota bacterium | reverse complement strand
GGACAACTTCTTCGAACTTGGCGGCCACTCGTTGCTGGCCACCCAACTGGCTTCGCGGCTGCGCGATGAAATGGGGGTCGAGCTGCCGTTGAAGCGACTATTCGGAGCTCCGACGGTGGCCGCCGTCGCCTCCTGGATCGATGGTGGCGTGGTGTCGAAGAGCACGCTACCGCCGATTCAACCCAGGGTCGCTCCGGAGACGCGGGTGGTGTTGCCCTCTTTCGCGCAGGAGCGTCTGTGGTTCCTCGACCAACTCGATCCAGGCAGCGCCGCCTACAACATTTCGACCGCTTTGGAGATTACGGGGAGGATCGAAGTCGTCGCCCTGGCTACGGCTCTGGCCAGGGTTCGCCAGCGCCACGCGGCTCTGCGCACCACCTTCGAACAGCACGACGGCCGCCCCATGCAGTCGATCAGCGCAGCGCGCGCGGTGAGAGTGGAGTTGCCGGTGATCGACCTTCGCTCCCTGGCTTCCCGTCGGCGGCGAGAGGTGACGTTGCGCTTGGCGAACCTGGAAGCCATCCACCCCTTCGATCTTCAGCGCGGTCCCTTGATGCGCGTCCGTCTGGTGATCGCGGAGGACTCGTCGACCGCTCTCTTGCTGACCATGCATCATGTCGTTTCCGACGGCTGGTCGATGGGAATCTTGGTCGACGAAGTTTGCTCCCAATACGTGGCCCGTCAAGCGGGGGAGGAAGGTTCGCTGCCGCCCTTGGCGATGCAGTACGCGGACTTCGCCGTCTGGCAGCGCGAGTGGCTGGAAGCCGGCGAACTGGAGAGCCAGTTGGTCTACTGGCGGCGCCGGCTGGAGGGGGCGCCGCGGCGCTTGGAGCTGCCCACCGACCGGCCGCGACCGGCGGTTGCATCGATCCGGGGAGCTCAGTCTTCGAAGCACTGGTCGCCGACCTTCGGGGCGGAGCTGGAGCGGCTGGCGCAGGCGCGTGGTGGCACCCTCTTCGCCGCTCTGCTGGCCGGCTTCGCCTTGGCGTTGGAGCGCTATTGTGGCCAAGGCGACTTGGTGGTGGGCTCGCCGGTCGCCAACCGCACGCGCACTGAACAGGAAGGGTTGATTGGGTTTTTCGTCAATACCCTGGTCCTGCGCGTCGAGGTGGAGCGAGCGACCACCTTCGGTGAACTGGTCGAGTTGGCTGGTGAGACCGTCGTCGGCGCTCTCGCCCACCAGGACGTTCCCTTCGATCGGCTGGTCGACGATTTGTTGGCGGAGCGGGCGCTCGATCGCTCGCCGCTCTTCCAAGTCATGTTGTCATTGCAAAACGCCCCACAAAGGCAGGTCGATGTGGCCGGGTTGACCTTGTCGCCGCTGGCCATCGAGCAGACGATGGCGAAGTTCGAACTGAGCCTCTCGTTCACTGAGATGGACGATGGCTTGCTGGTCTCGGCGGAGTACAACCGAGATCTCTTCGATGCGACCACCATCGAGCGATTGCTCGGTCACGTGCACCGAGCCTTGACCTCGGGGGTGGCGAACCCCGATCGCCCATTGTCGGCTCTCCAACTGGGGTCGCCGGCCGAACGCCATCAAGTCGTCTTCGAGTGGAACGATACGGTCGTGCCACGGCCTGGTGACGAAAACGCGACTTTGTGGAGTCTCGTAGCCGCCCAGGCGCAACGTACACCGGAGGCGGTGGCCTTGGTCTGCGCGGGGAGGTACCTCTCCTATGCAGCACTCGTCGGCTGGGCGGAAGCGGTGGCTTGGGACTTGAGAGAACGGGGTGTCGGCCCCTGGGATCGCGTGGCGGTTCGTTTGCCGCGCACCCCTGAGTTGGTGGTCTCGCTGCTCGCGGTGTTGCGCGCGGGCGGTGGCTACGTGGTTCTGGATTCCACCTACCCGGTTGCCCGACAGGAGTTGATATTGAACGACAGCGGCGCCCGTTGGCTCCTGAGCGACGAGGGCGACCCGTTCAGCGGTGCGCCTCGAGCAGGGGCACGGGATGCGGCAAGGGTAGCCCTCGAAGTCGTGTTGCCGGGGCGCTTGAGGCGACTTGCCCCCGCGGAGATGAACGAGAGGCCGCCGCGCGACAGCGAACCAATGGCGGCCGCGCTGGCCTACCTGATCTACACCTCGGGTTCGACCGGCAGGCCGAAGGGCGTTGCCATCGGCCACTCCAGCGCCGTCGCGTTGCTGCGGTGGGCGTCCACGGTTTTTGCGCTGCACGAGCTGCGCGGAGTGTTGGCGGCGACCTCGTTCTGCTTCGATCTTTCGATCTTCGAACTCTTCTTACCTCTGTCGCGGGGTGGCACCGTGCTGCTCGTAGACAACGCGCTGGCCCTGGCTTCGATGGCCAACGCGTCGGCGGTGA
The DNA here is from genome assembly GCA_003231035.1 of Acidobacteriota bacterium. GTDB lineage: Bacteria > Acidobacteriota > Thermoanaerobaculia > Multivoradales > SZUA-115 > SZUA-115. Next base: position 11,203 of record QIHU01000748.1, on the reverse strand, counting down.
CCTTGATCAACACCGTCCCTTCCGCTCTCAAGGCGTTGTTGACCCTGAATGGCATCCCGGAAGGGGTACGGACGATCAATCTTGCTGGGGAAGCCCTGGTCGATTCTTTGGCCGGAGAGATCTACCGGCGCACCGATTGCCGCTTGCTCAACCTCTATGGGCCCTCGGAAGACACCACCTACTCGACCTGGGCAGAGGGCGATCGAAGGTCGGCCCTAGCGCCCCCGATCGGCCGTCCAGTGGGCGCAACGCGCGCCTATCTGCTGCCACCGGGCAGGGCGATCGGCGATGGCGATCAGGGGCGGCCCTTGGGAGGAGTTGGCGAACTCTATCTGGCTGGCGAGGGTCTTGCGTTGGGCTATCTCGGCCGCCCAGGCGCTACGGCTGAACGATTCCTTCCGGATCCGTTTGGTTCACGGGGAGGTGGTTCGCAAGGAGGCGGGCGCCTGTACCGCACGGGAGATCTGGCTCGTTACGGCGCCGACGGCTCGCTCCATTTCCTGGGACGAGTCGATCACCAGGTCAAGTTGCGCGGTTTCCGCATCGAGCTGGGAGAGATCGAAAGTCGACTGTTGGAGCATCCGCTCCTCAGCGAGGCTGCGGTCCTTGTCAAGAGCGATGGGCAGAGCGAAGATCGGCTGGTGGGCTATGTCGTTTTCTCGGATGATGACGATGGCGACCTGGGTGGGAAGCGGCCAGAGGAAAACGGTGAGGAGTCGGTAGCTATCGAGCGCTTGCGCTCCTACCTCGCCGAGTCGCTACCCGGTCATATGATTCCGCCACTCTTTGTAACCCTCGATGCTCTACCACTGACCCCCAATGGAAAGCTCGACCGCAAAGCCTTGCCGGAGTCGGACATCCGTGCAGGTGGGAACGAGACGTCTGCTCCAGCCACGACGACAGAGCAGAGGATCGCATCCATCTGGAGCGACCTGCTCGGTATTGAGCGGATTGGGCGGGAGGAGGATTTCTTCGCCCTCGGTGGCCATTCGTTGACCGCCACCCAGGTGGTGTCCAGAATCGATCAGGCCTTTGGGACGGCCCTGCCGCTGATCACCTTCTTTCAGGCTCCGACCGTGGCGGCTTTGGGCCGCTGGGTCGAGAACGAAGCGGGCCAGGCCAGTGCCATGCTCCACCAGCCGGGAGCGCGCCGACGTGACGGGCACGAGGAGTTCCCGCTCTCCTTCGCGCAGGAGCGGTTGTGGTTCCTCGACCAGCTGGTTCCGGGTAGCTCGGCCTACAACCTTCCTGTTGCCCTGGAGGTGACCGGTGGGATGGTCGCGCGCTCGCTGGCCGGCGCGCTGGCGGATGTGCGCCGACGTCACGAGGCGCTGCGCACCACCTTCGAGCAGCGACAGGGACGCCCGTGGCAGCGGATTGCCGCTGCGGAGACGGTCGAGGAGTTCCTGCCGGTGATCGACCTGCGCGCTCTTTCCTCCGCGGTGGCGCGCGACCAGGGCGGGCGGCTGGCTAACGCCGATGCTGGCCAGCCTTTCGACCTTGAGCGTGGCCCGCTGATGCGGGTGGCTCTGGTGCAGGTGAGTGAGGAGGTGCAGTTCTTGCTCCTCAACATGCACCACGTGGTCTCGGATGGTTGGTCGATGGGAATCTTGATCGGCGAAGTCTGCGCCCAGTACGTGGCCCGTCAAGCGGGGGAGAAGGGCGTACTGCCTCCGTTGGCGGTGCAGTACACGGACTTCGCAGTCTGGCAGCGCGAGTGGTTGGAGGCCGGCGAACTGGAGCGCCAGCTGGTCTACTGGCGGCGCCGGCTGAAGGGCGCGCCGACACATTTGGAACTACCCACTGACCGACCCCGACCGGCGATCGCCTCGACCCGGGGAGCCCAGTCTTTTGTCCACTGGCCGCTGACCCTCAAGGTTGATCTGGAACGGGTGGCGCAGGCGCGTGGTGCTACCCTCTTCGCCGCTCTGCTGGCCGGCTTCGCCTTGGTGCTGGAGCGTCACTGCGGCCAAGGCGACGTGGTGGTGGGCTCTCCGGTTGCCAACCGCACTCGCGTTGAGCTAGAAGGGTTGATCGGTTTTTTCGTCAATACCCTGCTCATGCGCGTTGAGGTGGAGCGAGCGAACACCTTCGCTGAACTGGTCGAGATGGCTGGTGAGACCGCCGTGGGCGCACTCGCTCATCAAGACGTTCCCTTCGATCGACTGGTCAACGACCTGGTGGAGAGACGCGCGCGGGATCGCTCTCCGCTCTTCCAAGTGATGTTGGTGCTGCAGAACACGCCGCTCTCGCCCGCTGGTGTACCTGGCTTGACACTGGCGCCGGTGGAGATCGAGTGGAAGACCGCGAAGTTCGAACATCACCCTTGAGGTGACCGAGACGGCGAACGATTTGAGGGTCACCGCCGAATACAATCGCGACCTCTTCGATGCCACCACGATCGAGCGACTGATGGGCCATCTGCGCCGCTTGCTGAGCTCCGCCGTCGCCGATCCCGAATGTCCTCTTGGCGAATTGACAATGCTGAGTCGCGCCCAGCGGCAACACCTCCTCCATGAGCTCAACGACACTCGTTCGCCCGCTCATGGCGCACCCTCGATCGAGGGTTGTTTCTCACTGCAAGCTCGCCAGGCCCCGCGGCGCACGGCCTTGCTCTACCGTGGCGAGGAATTTTCCTACGGTCAGCTGGAGGCCCAATCCAATCAGCTGGCCCGCCACCTGGCCCAGCTAGGTGTCCGCCGGGAAGCGCGGATTGGATTGATGGTGGAGCGCGATCCCCGGATGATCGTCGCGCTCCTGGCGACGCTCAAGGCGGGAGGTGCCTATCTACCGATCGACCCCAGTTACCCGCGTGAGCGTCAAGAGTTCATGCTTAGGGATGGCGAGGTTACCCTCCTGCTGACCACGGAGGCCGCACAGCGCGACCTGCCCCGTTTTGGCGGCACGGTGGTCTGCCTCGACGCGGACGCGCCGGCAATTTCCCGCCAGCCGACAATCCCGTTGTCCGCCGCCGAGAACTCGGCGGCCGATGCGCTGGATGCCTTGGCCTACGTCATGTACACCTCCGGCTCGACCGGCCAGCCCAAAGGGGTGATGGTGAGCCATCGCGCCGTCCTGCGCTTGGTGAAGGAGAGCAACTTCGCCCACCTTGGAGCTGATGAGACGCTGCTGCAAATGGCGCCGGTCGCGTTCGATGCTTCGACCTTCGAGATTTGGGGAGCCCTGCTCAACGGTGGCCGGTTGGTCCTCTATCCGGGCAACCATGCCTCGTTCAAGGAGCTGGCGGACGCGGTGGTGGACTACGGGGTGACCACCCTTTGGTTGACCGCCGGTCTCTTTCACCAAATGGTTGACGAGGCAGCTGAGGAGTTGGCCAGACTCTCGCCGGTACGCCAACTGCTGGCGGGGGGCGACGTCCTCTCCGCCAAGCATGTCAGCAAGGCGTTGACCCTCCTGCCCGCCACGACCGTGATCAATGGCTACGGTCCGACCGAGAACACGACTTTCACCTCCTGTGCGGTGCTCTCGTCGCCGGCCGATGTCACCACCACGGTCTCGATCGGCAGGCCGATCTCTTCGACCCGTGTGGTGATCGTCGACGCCCGCTTGGAGCCTCTGCCTTGGGGTGTCGTCGGCGAACTGTTGACCGGCGGCGATGGGTTGGCCCGCGGCTACCTCGGCCGCCCAGCGCTGACCGCCGAACGCTTTATTCCCGACCCGTTGATTTCCGACCTCGCGCACCGCGCTCCACACGAAGCTGGTGAAGCGAGTGCGGGCGGCGGGCGGCTCTACCGCACCGGCGATCTGGCCCGCTACCTGGCGGACGGCCGTATCGAGTTTCTGGGCCGGGCCGACCGCCAGGTCAAAATCCGTGGCTACCGCGTCGAGCCTGGCGAGGTGGAGTCGGTGCTCGGTGGGCACCCGGATCTGGCCGAGGCGGCGGTCGATGTTCGGACGGGGAGTTCAGCCGGCGACCGCAGGCTGATCGGCTATTGGGTCGCCGCCGCCGAGTTGAGCGAGGATGCGGCGGAGGGGTTCGAGGCGGCTCTCCGGCTCTACCTCGAAGAGCGGCTGCCCAGCTACATGGTTCCGGCTGCCCTGGTCCGCCTGGAAGGGCTGCCGCTGACCGCCAACGGCAAAATCGACCGCCGGGCTCTACCCGACCCCGACTGGCGCTCTGGGGCGCGTGAGTACATGGCGCCCGAGGACGCCACCGAGCGACGGCTGGCGACCATCTGGAGCGGTATCTTGAAGGTCGAGCGGATTGGCCGCGACGACGATTTCTTCGCCTTGGGCGGCCACTCGTTGCTGGCCACCCAGCTGATGTCACGTATCCGCGATGGCTTCGACGTCGAGCTGCCTCTTTCGCGCCTTTTCGAGTCGCCGACGGTGGCCGGGCTCGCCGAATGGATCGCCGCCGCTGCCGCGTCGACTGGGGCGGCGGGTGAACTGGCGGCGCCGCCGACCGCCGCGGCGTCGGAGGGTGGCGATTTACCACTCTCCTTTGCTCAGGAGCGGCTGTGGTTTCTGGATCAGCTCATGCCCGGCGATGCGAGCTACAACGTTCCGTTCGCCGTTTCCTTGCTCGGGGCGCTGGATTCGAAGGCGTTACGGCGGACCCTAAACGAGATTGTTCGCCGTCACGAGACCCTGCGCACGACGTTCTCGTCGCGAAACGGCCACCCCGTACTGCACATTGCGCCGGAGGTGTCGAAGGGGCTCCCGGTGGTCGACCTAACCTCGCTGGAACCGCTGGATGAGCTTTTGGCTGGGTGGCTCGCCGCGGAGGCGGCTCAACCCTTTGTGCTCGCGCGCGGGTCGCTGGTACGTAGCCGCCTGTTCCGGGTCGACTCCGGTCGCCACATCTTGACGGTCACCTTTCACCATATTGTTTCCGACGGTTGGTCGATCGGGATCTTCATCAAGGAAGTTGCTGCCCTCTACCCCTTCTATGTGGCTCTCGGCGAGGGCAGCGTTGAGAATCCGTCGACCTCCGGTGGCTACCCGCTCGCCCCATTGCCGATTCAGTATGGCGACTTCGCCCTCTGGCAGCGGGGCTCTGAGATGGAGCGAGTCCTGGGCGCTCAGCTCGAGTTCTGGCGAGAGCGGTTGCGGGGGGCGCCGCCTTTGATCGAGCTGCCGATCGATCGCAGTCGGCCCGCGGTGCAGAGTTCCTCGGGTGGAACGCGCTGGCGAGCGCTGCCGGTGGGCATCCATGCCGGCCTCTCGAAGCTGGCGCAAGGGGAGGTTGGAACGACCCTGTTTACCGTTCTGGTGACGGTGTTCAAGGCTTTGCTAGCTCGCTACAGCCGGGCGGTCGATCTGGTGGTGGCGACACCGATCGCTAACCGCAATCGACTGGAGATCGAAGATCTGATCGGCTTCTTCGTCAACACCCTGGCGCTGCGTACCGATCTCCGTGGCAATCCCTCCTTCCTCGATCTGCTCGGGCGGGTTCGCCAGACGATCGTCGAAGCGCAGGTGCACCAAGATCTACCGTTTGAGCGTCTGATCGATGCGCTGCGGCTCGAGCGCAGCATGAGCTATCAACCGTTGGCCCAGGTCATGGTGGCGCATGGCCAGCTTGGGGTCGGCGAGTTCGAGTCGCTGGCGGGAGAACTGGCGACGGCGGGCGAAGGCGAGGGACTGCGGATCGAGCCGCTGGGTACGGAGAATCGAACCGCGAAATTCGACCTGACTCTGAGTACCTCGATCCTGGACGGCGAGTTGCGCGCCGCGCTCGAGTACCGCACCGAATTGTTCGACGAGGCCACCATCGATCGCATGCTAGGCCACTACGCGCGGCTGGCCGAAGGAGTCGCCGCCGACCCACGGAAACGACTGTGGGAACTCCCCCTGCTGAGCACGGAGGAGAGGGTCGAACTGGTGGTCGGGTACAACCGCACGCGGAGTGATTTCCCTCGCCACGAGACGGTGCATGGCCTGTTCGCGCAGCAGCTACGCCGCACCCCCGAGGCGATCGCCATCGAGTGGAGCGGCGGCGCACTGAGCTACCGGGAACTCGACCGGCGCAGCCGCGCCGTGGCCGATTGGCTACTGGGGTCGGGCCGGCGGGCGTCGGCAGGGCCGCTAGGGACGGTGGGCTTGCTCCATCGACGCTCGGCCGGCTTCGTCGTCGCCGCCCTGGGAACGCTGCGCGCGGGTGCTGCATACCTGCCCTTCGATCCAGCGGCGCCGGCGCAGCGCTTGGACTTCATGGCGCAAGAGGTTGAGCTGACGGCGATCATCGCTCCTCCCGGAGGCGGCTGGCGCCCGGCCACCCAGGTCCGCCAACTGGTTCTCGATGCCGTGGGACTACCGGTCGAGGATCCATCTACCCTGGGACCGTGGGCCGTTGGGCCTTGGTCTGTCACGGCGGACTCCGAGCTGCCCACCGACGCGCTGGCGCTCGCCTGTCTAATCTTCACCTCGGGATCGACCGGACGGCCCAAGGCCATTGCCTTGGCCCATCGCGGGGTGGTCCGCCTGCTTCGCGACACGAACTACCTGCACTTGCTCGCCGACGACCGAGTGGCGCATTCAGCCAGCACCGCGTTCGACGCCGCGACCTTCGAGATCTGGGGTCCCTTGCTCAACGGCGCGCGAATCTCGGTGATCGACCGGGATCTCGCCCTGTCGCCCGCCGCCTACGCGGAGGAGCTGGCGCGACTCAAGATCTCTGTCGCCTTCTTGACCACCGCCCTGTTCAACCAAGTGGTCGACCAGGCGGCCGACGATCTCGCCGGCTTGCGGGTGCTGATGTTCGGCGGTGAGGCGGCCGATCCGGTTCGCGTTCGCGGGTACCTCGCGAAGCGTGGCCACACCCGTCTTCTGCATGTCTACGGCCCCACCGAGAGCACCACCTTCGCCACCTTCCAGCCACTTCAACAACTGGCGCCGCGCACCAACCCGCCGATCGGTCAGCCCCTGTCCAACACCAGGGCCTACGTGGTCGAGGCGCCGCCCGCGTCGCCGTCTCTCACCCTGGCGCCGCATAGCGTGGTCGGCGAACTGTGGCTCGGCGGCGAGGGGTTGGCGCGCGGCTACTGGCGTCGACCGGCCCTCACCGCGGCCGCTTTTATACCGGATCCCTTCACCGGCGGCAGGGGTTCGCGTCTCTATCGCACGGGGGACTTAGTGCGCCGCCGCGACGATGGGGCGATCGAGTTCGTCGGTCGGGTGGACCACCAAGTCAAGCTGCGCGGCTTCCGCATCGAGTTGGCCGAGATCGAGTCGGTCTTGATCACCCATCCCAAGGTCACCGCCGCCGTGGTCGAGCTGCGCCAGGTGAGTTCAGGGGACCGTCGCCTGGCTGCTTTCGTTGTCGCTCCAGCCGAGCCACAGCCCTCCGAACTCGATGAGCATCTGCGACGCGAACTCCCGGAGTACATGGTTCCCGCTGCCTTTGTCTATCTCGATACCCTACCCCTCAACGCCAGCGGCAAGGTCGATCGGCGTCAACTTCCAGAGGTGGAGTGGTCTCAGCTGGCGACCGGAGATGGAACTCTGAAGACGCCGGTCGAGGAACTCCTGGCCGGCATCTGGTCGCAGCTGCTGGACGTCGAGGGCGTGGGGGCGGAGGATGATTTCTTTGCCCTCGGCGGCCATTCTCTCCTCGCCACGCAAGTGGTGGCGCGGGTACGCGAGATTTGCGGCGTGGAACTGCCGGTGCGCGCGGTGTTCGAGTCGCCGACGGTGGCGGGACTGGCGCGCGCGGTCGAAGGGCTGCGGGGCTCCGCCGCGCCCTCGATCATCGCCAAGGCGGCCCGCGACGGAGGCGATTTGCCACTCTCGTTCTCGCAGGAACGGCTCTGGTTCCTCGATCGCTTCACCCCCGGGAACACCACCTTGAACATGTCGACGCAGGTTCGCTTGCGCGGCACTCTCGATGGGCGGGCGTTGGCCGCGGCGATCGAGGAGCTGGCTCGCCGGCATGAGAGTCTGCGCACCCGCTTCGCCCAACGCGATGGCAAACCGGTGCAACGGATCGACGATTCGGTGGCGCTGGCCTTGCGCTGGGTCGATCTGCGCCACCTTCCTCCCGAAGTCAACCACAGGGTCGGCGAACGGATGGTCGAACTGGTGGCGTCCAAACCCTACGACCTGAGGCGAGCTCCCTTGGCGAGAAGTTTGGCCGTACGCAAGGCGGTCGACGACCACCTCTTCGTCTTCGCCATCCATCACATCGTTTCAGACGGTTGGTCGATGGCAGTTTTGGTTCCCGAGGTCGCGGCGCTCTACGCAGCCTTCGCCGTCGGGAGCAGCTCGCCGCTGGCTCCGTTGCCGGTGCAATATGTCGACTACGCGGTATGGCAGCGCCAGCGGATGGCGGGAGAGCTGGAACAACGTCAGCTCGACTATTGGCGTGAGAAGCTGGGTGGCGAGCTGGCGGTTCTCGATCTGCCGCTCGACCGCCCTCGCCCGGCGATTCAGACCTTCCGCGGCGCCACCTGTTCCTGGCAATCCACGGCCCAGCAGGCGGCGGGACTGCGGCGGCTCAACCGCCGGTTCGGCGCTACCAGCTTCATGACCCTGCTGGCCATCTTTAAACTGGTTTTGGCGCGGCTGGCGGGGCAGGGAGAGGTCTTGGTGGGGTCTCCCGTGGCCGGCCGCGACCGGCTGGAGATCGAAGGGTTGATCGGCTTCTTCCTCAACACTCTGGTTCTGCGTACCGATCTGTCCGACGATCCGACTTTCGCTCAGCTGGTGGCCCGAGTTCGCGAGACGGCGCTCGGCGCTTACGCCCATCAGGAGATCCCGTTTGAACGGTTGCTCACCGTTCTGGCCCCGGAGCGCGACTCCTCGCGCACCTCGCTCTTTCAGGTCTTCTTCAACATGGTCAATCTACCGACTAAGTCGATTGAGCTACCCGGCCTAGTCATGGAGTGGATGGAGCAGCCGCTGAGCGAATCCAAGTTCGACATCACCATCTACGCGGTGGACGATGCCTCGGGAGTCCAGCTCAATTTCGCCTACAACGCGGATCTCTTCGACCGTCGGCGAATCGAGGAGATGGTGCGGCAGTTCGTGGCGGTTCTCGACCTCGCCATCGCCGAGCCGGAGACCGCGATCAGTCGCTTCTCGCTGCTCACCGGCGAAGCGCGACGGCTCCTGCCCGATCCGGAAGACGGGCTGGAGAGCGCATGGCCGGGAAGCGTGCACAGCCTGATGCGGGCGCAGGCCGGGCGGCGGCCCGACGCCTGTGCCCTCGTCGATCCGGCGGTGACCCTCAGCTATGAGACGCTCGATATCTGGGTCGCTCGCTTGGCCACGATGCTGCGCGCTCGCGGGGTGGGCCGGGGTGATCGAGTGGTGATCCACGCCCATCGCTCGGCGCCGCTGGTAGTCGCGGTTTTCGCCGCGCTGGAGGCGGGAGCGGCCTTCGTCATCCTCGATCCGTCCTATCCACCGATTCGCCAGGCCGAGATCGTCGAGCTGTCCGCCGCGGCGGGTTCGATCGCTCTCGCCGCCGCCGGCGAGCCGCCAGCCGAGGTGCTCGCCGCCCTGGCGGAGCTACCGGGGTGTAGGTGCCGGATCACTCTGCCGGTCTCGGCTCACCTGGCGTCGTTCTTCACGGCTGAGGGTGACGAGGCGCGAGCCAGGCCTCCCGCGACGACAATCGTGGCCCAAGACATCGCCTACTTGGCCTTCACCTCGGGCTCCACCGGCAAACCGAAAGGCATCGTGGGCCAGCATCGTTCTCTCTCCCAGTTCTTGCCCTTCCAGCAAGCTGAGTTCGGACTGGGTGAGGAGGACCGGTACGCCATGCTCTCAGGACTCGCTCACGATCCGCTGCATCGGGATCTGTTCGCCCCTTTGACCACTGGCGCCACTCTGGTGATTCCTGATCCGACCCAGATCGCGCTGCGCGGCAGGATGGCCGAGTGGATGGCCAGCGAGCAGCTGAGCGTGGCCAATCTGACCCCGTCCATGGGCCAGCTGATCGCCGAGCCACCGGCGGATGGTACCTTGGCCGTGGTCCATAGTCTGCGCTGGGCTCTCCTCGTCGGTGAGGCGCTGACCCAACGCGATGTAGCCCGCCTGCGCGCCATGGCGCCGCGGGTGCGGTGCGTCAATCTCTTCGGTTCCACCGAGACGCAGCAGGCGCTCAGCTTTCATCGCGTGGTGGTCGAGGAAGGGTGCACAGGCAAGGAGATTTTGCCGCTGGGTCGAGGAATGGACGGTGTCCAGTTGCTAGTCTTGGATTCCCGCGACCGTCTGGCCGGGATCGGCGAGGCGGGGGAAATCTGCACTCGCAGTCCGCATATCGCGGTGGGCTACCTCGACGATGGGCGATTGACCGCTGAGCGCTTTACCCCCGATCCTATGGGCACAACACCGGGGGCGCGGATCTACCGCACCGGTGACCTGGGGCGCTTTTTGCCCAACGGAGAGGTGAGTTACTTAGGGCGGGGCGATGGCCAGGTCAAGATCCGAGGCTTCCGTATTGAGCTCGGTGAGATCGAATCCTTGCTGGGGGCCCATCCGCGAGTTCGCGACGCGGTGGTGAGTGCTCCGGTGGATGAAGCCAGTGGCGAGCGCCGGTTGGTCGCCCATTTCACTCTCATTGCCTCGCTGTCGGCAGAGGGCCTCACCCGCGATGAGTTGCGCAGCTTCCTCGCCAAGCGGTTGCCGCGCAATCTGATCCCCACCTCGTTCATGCAGCTCGACTCCCTCCCCCTGACCGCCAACGGCAAGATCGACCGCGCCGCCTTGCCGACGGTGGATCGGGTGGGGGACGGTGCTCAAAGGATCGCTGCGCGTAACCCGGTGGAGAAACAACTGGTGGAGATCTGGGGGGAGATTCTCAACCTCGGTCAGGTCGGGGTCTTCGACAACTTCTTCGACCTCGGCGGCCACTCACTGCTCGCCACCCAGCTGCTCTCGCGCATCCGCGACCGGTTCGCGGTGGAGGTACCGCTAGCGCAGCTCTTCCAATCGCCGACGGTGGCCGGTTTGGCTCTCCATGTTGCCACGCTAGAGCGCGAGGGCAAGGGGCTATCTGCGCCGCCGTTGCGCCCCCGCGGAGCGCGGGAAGGCGCGCCGCCGCTTTCCTTCGCTCAGGAGCGCTTGTGGTTTGTCGACAAGATCGAAGGGGGTTCGAGTCACTACAACATTCCGAGCTTGCTGCGCTTAGAAGGCGCCCTCGATCTCCCGGCCCTGGTCACTAGCTTGAACGCAATTGTCGCTCGTCACGAGGTGCTGCGCACTTCGATCGTGGCGCGGGGCGGGGTGCCGGAGC
>QIHU01000716.1 GCA_003231035.1 Acidobacteriota bacterium | reverse complement strand
CGCGGCAGCCTTCCATGCCCTGGCAGACCGGCGGCCGGGGGTGATGGGGGTCTGGGGGAAGAGGGGGGAGTTTTCCGCAGGTCACGCCGAGACCCCCTTGTGTCCACGACGCCGGTAGGAGGAGCCCTTGGGCGTGAGGATGTGGGCGTGGTGGCTGAGGCGTCCAGCAGCGCGGTGGTGAGCTTCTCGTCGCCGAAGACCTCGACCCACTCGGAGAAGGCGAGGTTGGTGGTGACCATCCAGGCTGGGAAAACCACGCATCCGAATGCTTGCCCACCCAACTCACTGGCCCTTCGGGCCAAAGTTTGATCACCTTAGGCACCAAACCTCCGCTAGACGCGAAGCGGCGAGCTCACAGCAGCCGAAGCAAGACCGTGCCGAGAACCAGCAGGCGCGAGGCGACAAACACACCCAGGCGAAGAGTTCCCGCGAAACGACCAAGCCGGCGGGCAGGGTCCAACAAGGTGCACGAATCGGCTCGCGGAGGAGGAGCGGGCGAGCTGTCTGAGCGACCGAAGGGAGCGAGTTCTCGCCCGCCCGTAGCGAGCCAACACGGAGGGCACGATGCCACCCCGCAGGCGCCCGGGAGTGCCGAGACGAGTTGCCGGTCATTTCGTACGGGATCAAGAACGAACTCTTCGAGGCCGACAACACCATGATGCTCTTCGGCGACGGCAAGGCGATGTTGCAAGAGCTGATCACCGAACTCAAAGAGGCGCTGGCCGCGTAGAGGCCCGCAAGGAACGAAAGACCCTTGCCCGCCAAGAGCTCATGCATTACACTGTAGTGCATGGCTAAAACAGAGGTCTACAGCTGGCGCCTTTCTCCCTATCTCAAGAGCGAGTTAGCGCGGGAAGCGAGAGTTCGGGGGATGAGTTTCGCCGCCTTGCTGGAGTCCATCTCTCAGCAATGGCTGAGCGAAGGCGCGACCCGGGATCTAAGCGCCAATGATCGTGAGCAACGGCTACGCCAAGCCGCGATGCCTTTCGTTGGCTCTCTGAACGGCGGAGATCCTGACCGCGCTTCGCAGGCTCGGCAGCGGGTCCGAGAGAAGCTGAGACGTCAGCGTGCCAGCTAGCGCGGCGGCACAAGGACTGATCGATACCGGAGCGCTGCTCGCATTACTGGATCTAGATGACCGCTGGCACACCCGCTGCGCCGACGCGTTCACCACGATTCGGCTGCCTCTAGCCACCACCGGAGCGGTCCTCGCGGAACTCTTCCACCTCCTCGGCGATCACCCCCGGGACGTGGCCGCGGCGTGGAGCCTACTGCGATCTGGTGCAATCGTGGTCTTGCCGATCGAGGGCCAAGACCTCTCCGCTCTAGCTGAGCTGATGCATCGCTACAGCGACCGGCCGATGGATTTCGCGGACGCCACCCTGGTGCGTTTGGCGCAGCGCGAATCCTTGCGTACGATCTTCACCATCGACCACGCGGATTTCGAGACCTACCGAATCCAAGGCCGACAACGCTTCAAGATCGTCCCTCCCAGGTAACTGGGAACCGCTCCGCGCCGGTAGGGTCCATCGTTTTCATTCAACGCCTCACTGCACCACCACCGTCTTGACGTTGACGAACTCCCGGATGCCGAAGCTGGCGAGTTCTCGCCCGTAGCCGCTCTCTTTGATACCACCGAAGGGCATACGCGGATCGGAGCGGACGAAATCGTTGACGAAACAGGACCCGGCTTCGAGCTCCTCGGCGGCGATCCGCTCAGCTCGCGCCAGGTCTCCTGAGAAAACGGCCGCGCCGAGGCCGAAGGGGGAGTCGTTAGCGATGCGGATGGCGTCCGCCTCGTCCTGGGCAGCGAGAATCGCCGCCACCGGGCCGAAGAGCTCTTCCTCGTAGGCCGCCATGCCGGGTTTGACGTCGGTCAAAACGGTGGGCGGATAGAAGGCACCGACGCCCGGCGGCACTCGGCCACCCGTCAGGCAGCGGGCTCCACTCGCCACGCTGCGCTCGACTTGATCGTGCAACTCGTCGCGTAGGTCATGGCGCGCCATGGGGCCGACCTCGATCCCATCTTGGCGCGGCTCCCCGACCACGGCCGCCTCCATCCGGGCCACCACCAACTGTTCGAAGCGCTCCTTGACCGAGTTCACCACCACGAACCTCTTGGCGGCGATGCAGCTCTGTCCACTGTTGATCAAGCGGCTGGTGACGCAGGCGGTGGCCGCCGCTTCGAGGTCGGCATCCGCGAGCACCACGTAGGCGTCGCTGCCGCCTAATTCCAGGACGCTCTTCTTGAGCATCCGGCCAGCGGCAGCGGCCACCGCCCGGCCGGCTTCGGTGCTTCCGGTCAGGGTGACCGCCCGCACCAGGGGGTGTTCGATCACCGACCTCACCTGCCCGCTGCCGATCAGCAAGGTACGAAACAGACCCTCTGGGCAGCCGCCCTGGAGCAGGATCTCCTCGATGGCCAGGGCCGAACCGCAGACGTTCGAGGCGTGTTTCAGCACCCCGGCGTTGCCCGCCATGAGCGCTGGTACCGCGAAGCGGAAGACCTGCCAGAGCGGGAAGTTCCAAGGCATGACTGCCAGGACGACGCCCAAGGGGCGGTAAGCGACATAGCTGGTCGCCGCCGCGCTCTCGACAGGCTCGTTCGACAAGAACCGTTCAGCATGCTCGGCGTAGTAGTCGCACACCCAGGCGCACTTCTCGACTTCGGTAAGGCCGCCGCTCAGCGGCTTGCCCATCTCGTCGGCCATCAGCTCCGCCAGCTCGTCCGCTCGCTCGCGTAATACCGTGCCAACACTGCGGATCCGCTCGCTGCGCTCCGCGAAGCTCGTGGTTCTCCAGCCAAGGTGTTGTTCATGAGCATTGTCGACGATGTTCGCCACCTCAACGGGGCTCATCTCGGGATACTCCCCGATCACTTCTCCGCTTGCTGGATTGACCGAGGTCAAGCTCATTAGCTTACTCCTGGTTTGCCCATGCCGCGGTCCACGGCACGGTGCTCGGCGTCGTGCATGCTTCGTAGCCAGACCGGACGAGCGTAGACCGAGCAGCCTAGCAAACCGGTCGACCTATGGAAATCGCAAGGGCAACAGCTCCGTCTGCTGACTCCCGACGAGATAGAAGCAGTCCTGTTGATCGCCGGTGGTGATGGCCTCTCCACCCTTTGCGCCATCGCACCGCGAGCTATTGCGTACGCGCGAACGGAGGTTTTGTCATGGTGTCCACGAGAGTCCCGAGATACAAGTTCGGAGCGAACCACACGGGTAGAGGTTGGAAGGGCGGAGTTCTGGTCACAAGGGTGCTGATCGTGGCGCTCGCGGTGCTCGCCACCGCGGCCGGCGCGCAGACACCACTCATCGAGCCCAATCCTGGGCTTCTGATTCCAGACGTGATCGTGCAGTTCCCGGTACCCACCCAGTTCGACAAGTTCACCGGACCCTCCTTTCCCTTCGACAACGTCCAGGGCGAGATGGTCAACTACGAAACGCAGCTGATCAAGCCGATCTTGGTGACCGAGGACGGTGAGTTCGTGGTGGTGGCCAACGAGCCTGAGAACCGCGTGGTGGTGCTCACCCCCAACTTGCAGACGATCGTCGCCGAGATCGTCGTGGGGCAGGGAATCACCGCCCTGGCCGAGCGGCCTGGTCAATCCGCGGACTCGAGCGAGATCTGGGTTTCAGTGCGTCACCAGAGTTCCATCGTGGTGATCAACCGGGGGACCTGGAGAATCAGCCATCTACTGCGCGCCAACATTGGCAACAAGGGCATCGGCGCCAAGAACGCGGCGAACCCCGGCGGCATCGCCTTCAGCGCCGACGGCTCCAGAGCCTTCGTCGCCGCCAGCGCCACCAACAAGCTGACCGTCTTCAATGCGGTGACCAAGAAATTCGTCAAGAACATTGCCCTCAAGGCGACCCACAACGGTCGCAACACCGAGCTCGAAGAACCGATGGCGGTGCTCAGTGACGGCACCAACGTTTATGTGGTCTCGCACGCCTCCGGCAACCAATCGATCGTCGACACCGACCCTGCCCTGCGCCCCTTCCCTCCACCTTTTCCTTTCACCACCTTTGGTCCCGGCAACGTCTTCGTAGAAGATCTAGACGACGATCTCACTCAGGCTCGGTCGCTGCCGGACTTCGACGTCATGGTGGTCGACATCGCCAGCGAAGCGGTGGTCAACCACTTCAAGGCGGTGGGAACGACCCTCTTCGGAATCGATCTTCACGCCGAAACCGGCCGTCTAGTGGTGGCCAACTTAGAGGCGCGCAACGGCGAGTTGATCGGCGAAGGTTCGTTCCCGCAAGGCCGCGTGGTCGAGAACCGGATCACCTACATCGACCCCTCGGGAGTACCGGCGAACTACATTTACACGGTGACCGAAGGACTCGGCGCCAGTTCGGTGAACATCGTCATGCCCACTGACGTGGTGGTCGGCAGCGGCGGCCGGGTTTTCGTCGCCGGCTCCGCCTCGGCGGCTATTGGTGTCTTCGACGGCTCCGGGGGGTTCCTCGGTGCCATGCGCAGCGGCGTCGGCCCGCGCGGTCTTGCCTTCTCGGCGACGCTCAACCGCCTCTACGCCTACAACCGCGCCGACAACTCGGTTGGCTTCTACAACGTGGCCGGCGCCATCCCGTCCTCCCCATCCCGGACTACTCTATTGACGGATCCCACCTTCAACCGGGTCAAGCAAGGACGCAAAGTCTTTCTCTCCCCCAAGCAATCGGGCGCCCAAACGACCGGCTGCTTCTCCTGCCACCAAGACCTGCGCAAGGATCGGGTGGGCTGGGAACTGAGCAAGTTCTTCGATCAGGCCGAGGGCTTCACTAACGAGAACCAACCGCAGTGGAAGGATCGCAAGGGAGTGATGGTGACCCAAGACCTGCGCTCACTCGCCGACGCGGCGCCGTATCACTGGCGCGGTGAGCAGGGGGATCTGGAGTTCTTCAACGATGCCTTTGTCGGCCTGCTCAAGGGCAGCAAACTCTCGGACCCCGACTTCGACCTGATGAAGGACTACGTCTTCAGCAGCGTCTACCCGGCCAACCCCTTCCAGCAGATGAACCGGGTCTATTCCAAGAACGGCGCCGCCGGCCTCCTCGGTTTCGCACCACCGGGCGGCGGTAGCTGCATCCGTTGCCACGGCATGCCGACCGGTACCGACGCTTCGCCCACCGAGGGCCTCTTTGGCTTGCCGGGTTCCCCATTCGCGGTCAAGACGGCGCAGATGCGCGGCTTCTGGACCAAAGACTCCGACCTGACCAACATCATCAATGACACCACGCTGCCCGAAGATCTCTACCCGAGCACCGGTTTCGGTTTCTTCCACGAGGGCAACCTCGATTCGAGCTTCGAGTTTATCGACCATTTCTTCAACCTCACAGGACGGGCACTCACCCAACGGGCCGCCTTCGTCGACGAGTTCGATTCGGGGCTGGCTCCCTTCACCATGTACTCAGAATGGCTCGATACCACCACGGTCACCAAGACCAAGGTAAACAGCTACATGATCAACCAAGCCAACGCCGGCAACGGCGACCTGGCGGCCCGTGGCCGGATCATGGTCAATTCCGTCTGGGAAGATGTCGGATTGGTCTGGGATTCCTCTCCCGCCGGGCAGGTCTTCCTGCCCGATAGCAGCTCCCTGGGCAACTTCACCTGGTCGCAAATCAAGACCCTGGCGACCGACGGCGAGGCGGAGTTGCTCTTCCTCGGCGTGCCGGTGTGGTCCGGTGAGCGCATCGGGGTGGACCGCGATCGCGACGGCGTCTTCGACGGCGACGAGCTGGCGCTGGGCCTCAACCCAGTGCTGCCCGATAGCGACGGTGACGGCTTCTGGGACATCTGCGTTGTCGATCCACAAGGGCCCGGCTGTGGCATCGTCGGCGCTCCCTCGCTCGTCCCCGGCAGTGTCAAGATCACCGTGGCGACCGCCAGCACACTGAAGTTGGTCTACGAGACCGACGGTCTTTCGCCGACTCTCATCGAGTTCGGCACCACCATCGCCTACGGCTTCCTTTCGGGTGAGGCGGTGCCCCTACCCGCCGAGTCCAACCACTGGAAACGCAAGCACACGGCTTTCATCCGGCCGCAACTAGCCCAAGGTCTGGCGGCCTTGGACGATGGCCAGGTCTACAACTTCCGCATCCAAACCCGTGGTCAAAACGGCACCATCGGGTTGAGCGGTAACTTCTCAACCGTCGGCATGGGACCCGACCCCAACGATCCGAACGGTACCTTGACTGACCAGATCGGCCTCAATACCCGGGTCGAATCGATCGTTGTCGTGCCGGTACGCATCGGTACCGACGTCACCTACACGGCGACGGTGACCCTCGTCGACAGCGACGGCGCACCGGTCGTCGGAGCCACGGTCAACGGCCGTTTCACCCACATCGTCGGCGCCAACCCGCCGCTGCAAGACCCCCAGAGCGGCACGACCGACGCCAACGGAGTGGTGGTGTTGGCCTCCACCGAGACACAGAGCCTCGGCGACCTGACCTTCTTCGACATCCCGATGGCGGTCAGTGGAACCATGGGCGTACAGAACGGCACCGGCTTCTTCGCCTGGCCCGAGGGACCGAGTTGCGTGGAGACACTCGCGCCCTAGCCTTGACACCTCATCCGGCGAGGCTGGCAACAGCCTCGTTCGGCCGGCGGCAATCGAAAGAGCAGCTTCCGATTGCCGCCGACTCGCCACCCAGCCAGCCCAAGAGGCTGGTGGGCGACGCGGTGCCCCCGTCGAAATCAATCGACCTAGGGCTTCCGGTGCACGGAGGTGAGAATTCCAGCACCGGCCTTGCCAAGGACACCGCGAACGATTTTCGAAAGGAACCTCACTGGACCCCTTCCTGAAGCTGGCGAGACTTCTTCGGCTTCTTACCGAATCGAAATCCAATGCCAACCCTCACACCGGGACCATCCAAATCCAGTTCATCGAAGAACCGATAGTTGAGGTCGCCCCGCACCAGCCATCGAGCACTGAACATCCGTTGAAAACCCACTCCTAGACGAAGGGCACGATCGCTAAGCTCGGTGGAACTCTCCAGAGAATCGTAACTTTCCACACCGGCCGCCAGGAAGATCCCACGGTAGACGAAGAGCTTGGCACCTAGACCCAACCAACCGAGGCGCGTTTCATCCCCGGCCTTCAACCCCTTGTGGTCACCGCCGAAAGAAAGAGCGCCAAGGTGCGTCGAGGGAAGGAAGGTGAGAGATTGCGCGGTGACCCCCAGAAAGCCTTCCGGTATTAGCACCGATTCGGTTCCGACTGAACCGGTCAACGCGAGGCGAACAGTGATCGGCACTGCTAGCTCCATGGAAATTTCCGGCGCGTATTGATTTGTACCTGAGTTCTGTTTGAACCCAACCGAGCCAGTTAGCGTCGATTTGTCTGACGGCGGTCCAACACCCGTGGGGCCGTAGCAGCGCTGGGCCGCTGCCGCCCCCTGATAAAACTCTACCTTGTTGCACTGCCGGCAGGACTCTTCGATATCTTCCGCCTCTTCGACCTGCTTCAAGGCCTCCGAGCTCGTAACATCATACCCCTCATCCTGCCCATATCGGTCCGCGATGGTGTCCGCGCACAGCACTCTACAAGGATGTTTGCCTTCAAGATCCTTGCTCAATTGGCTCCTTTGGGCTTCGGCGGGGCCCGTCGTCACCAGGCCGAGCACCGCCACGAGAACCGCGAGAACCTTTGTCTGAATTCGTTCCATCATCCACACCCTTTCAGGAAATATTCGACAGCGAGTCCATCGCTGACCGCTCCGGCATCCCTACCGAAGCGTTGGCATTCCTCCCCCTTGACGGAGCGAAGAAGACGACTCACTCAGCCAATTTCTCCAAAGGTGCAATTCAAGGGGTGAGTGAAGAGCGTGCTACGCTACGGGGAAACTCCGATCCTTCGTTTTCAACACGTTACAGAAACGGCCGCTTTCCCTCGCGAGCAATCCAAGTCCAATGGCCCCATCGCACATCGCGGCAGACGACTACGAGCAGCTTCGCGAGGTGATCGCGAGCAGCTTGTGGCGGATTTCCCCCACTCTCTCCGCGACTCAACGCGAGGATGTGATCCAGCGCTCCCTGCTCGGTCTACTGCAACATCGAAATCGGCATGAGGGTGTTGAGCACTACTCAACGTCTTATCTCAGGCAGGCCGCCTACCACGCCTTGATCGACGAACTTCGCGAGGCTAACCGGCGGCCGGAGGTAGAACTGGAGGAGAGTTCAGTGGTGTTACCCAGCAAAAAACCCGGCCCGGACCAATGGTCGCTGAGTCAGGAGATTGGCCAAGCGATCCGCGAGTGCCTACGCCGTTTGCCGGCTCCTCGCCGGCTGGCGTTGTCGTTGGTTCTGTTGGGCCATTCGGTGCCCGAGGTGGCGGCGCTGGGCGGCTGGAACGCTAAGAAGACCGAAAATCTGGTGTATCGCGGCCGCAGGGATGTTAAAAAGTGTCTGCAAGCAAGAGGGATCGAACCGTGAGGATTCGCATCCTGGGGATTGGCAAGGTGTCATGGTGAGTGAAGAACGCAATGAATTGGAACGAATGCGCCAGGCGTTGCTCGCGGCATCGAAGGGCGACGAGCGCAACGACAACGCCACCGGTCAGCCATCAGGCGTCGACCCTCAGCGCACCTGGGAGGCAGTGCACGGTGAGTTGTCGCCGGAGGCACTGCTGGAGTTGGCTGACCAAGCACTCGCTTCGCCACAGGCGATGGAGGAATGGAGGTTGGCGCTGGAGATGCAACGCGGCATGGCCCAGAATCCAGCTCATTCGTCGCCTCCTCAGAGGGTGCTGGCCTTTCCAACCACCAGCCCTTCGCCCACTTCAGGTGGTCTCCGTCCAGCGGCAGCCACCACCTGGCGCAACGGCTACCGCCATATCGCCGCGGTCGCGGCCCTCGGGATGGTGGTGATCCTGACCGCCTGGCAATGGTCACT
>QIHU01000388.1 GCA_003231035.1 Acidobacteriota bacterium | reverse complement strand
ACTCGCGCGTCTATCAGATGCCCGGCAAAGAGATGGCGCTCACCATGGTGGTGAGCCCGAGTCTCGATGTTTAGTTTCTCGTCCATCCGCCCGCGGGGCCCGCTGGGCCAATCTCGACCGCTGGCCGGTCGCCACTGCTAGGCAGGCATCTGATCATGATGCGCATCCTGGCCGTGATCCTCACATCGGCTCTGCTGGCACCGTTGCCGGTGTCAGCCCAGTCGCCCTTTGGCGTTCCGAGGCGTGCCGAAGCCGACTCGAAGAGGGCGAACGAGGCTTTTTCGTTCTACATCTACAAGTTTGAACATCAGAAGGCGGCGGAAGGGCTACCGTTGGTCCACCGGCTGCTCTCTTCGCGCGGTACGGTGGAGCTGCGGCCGGCGGCCAATACCCTGGTGGTGCGCGACAGTCTCGCCTCCTTGACGCGGATCATTCCGGTCTTGCGGCGTTTCGACCATCCGCCGCGCAACCTCGAACTCGAGGTGCTGGTGGTGCAAGCGCAACGGGTCGCCTTCTCACCGGCGGTACAGGGGGAAGCTCTCCCTGAGCACCTGGCGCACTTCTTCCGCAACCTCTTGCCCTACAGCACTTACCGTGTCTTGGCGCGCACCGAAGTGAACCCCGGCGAGGGGGATGAAGTGGTCTACGAGATGGGCGGGGGCTTCGGTGTCAGCTTTCGGCTCGGTACCATTCGCGAGGGTCGCACCGTTCGCTTGCACGAGTTTCGCATCGCTCGCCGCGCCAACGGCAAGAGTGACGACACCGCACGCAAGCAGCTCTTTCAGGCCACCCTTTTGCTCCAGCTCAACCAACCCTATGCCCTGGCGCTGACCAATGACGAAGCCAGCTCCTCGGCTCTCATGGTGGTCCTGACCCCCAATCCGTCGCGGCTCGCGGGAGGGGACTGAGGATGGCGACCCAGTTCACTTGTCGGCTCGGCACTCCCGACGGGAGGGTGATTCAAGAGGTGCACCGCGCCAGTGATGAACGAGCCTTGCGCCGCGACCTGGAACGGCGGGGCCTCCATCTCTTCGAGGCCAAGGCTAGCGGTTTTTCGTTCTCCATGCCGAATTTCCGCCGACGCCCGAAACCAATCTCCCAAGAAGCGTTCATGATCTTCAACCAAGAGCTGGCTTCGCTGCTCAAGGCGGGTCTGCCGCTGTTGCAGTCACTCGATCTGATGCTCGAGCGGATGAAAGAGGGGCCGATTCGAGACGTCCTGACCGACATTCGCGATCGGGTGCGTTCCGGCGAAGAGATGTCGGATGCCTTTAGCCGCTACAGCGAGATGTTCCCTCGCCTCTACCCCGCCTCACTCAAGGCTGGCGAGCGCAGCGGCGATCTGGAGAATGTGCTGCGCCGCTTTGTGCGCTATCTCAAGTTGGTGGGCCAGGCGCGCAAACGGATTACCTCCGCGTTGGTCTATCCGATCGTCCTCGTCGTCCTCTCGATGTCCATGGTCGGGGTCTTGGCGCTGTTCGTGATCCCCAAGTTCGAGGAATTCTTCCTCACCCTGGATGTTGAGCTACCGTTACCGACGCGCATGATTCTGGGTATGTCCTCCTTCTTGGTCGAGAACATCGTATGGGTGGTGTTGTCGGTAGTCGCTGTAGTTTTCTTCTTTCGGCGCTGGAGTCGTACCACCCTGGGTAGGCTGACTCTGGATCGACTGAAATTGCGCATTCCCCTGGTGGGGTCGATTTTGCACCGCTTCTCACTGTCGGAGTTCTCCCGTTCCTTGGGGACCTTGCTGACCGGCGGCATCCCGCTGGTTTCAGCCTTTGAGATCGCCACCGAAGCGATCAGCAATGCCTTCGTGCGCAGCCGCTTGGTTCCGAGGATCCAACAGGTTCGCGAAGGGCAGCCGTTCTATCAGGCGCTCGAAGACAGCGGGGTTTTCTACCCGCTGGCGATCAACCTGGTGAAGGTGGGCGAGGAAACCGGTGCCTTGGACGAGATGTTGACCAACGTCTCTGACTTTTTCGACGAACAGGTGGAAACCCAACTGGGTCGAGTCCTGTCGCTGCTCGAACCTCTGCTGATGGTCTTCTTGGGATTGATCGTCGCCATGATTCTCCTCTCGATCTACCTTCCCCTGTTCAGTTCGATGGGCAACTCGAACTTCTAACAGGGCGAACTTCTGGCGTGACGAGGCAACCGATGAACCGAAACCGAGACCTTAGGCATTGCGGGCACGACGGGTACCACGCTGAAAGCTCGCCGCTCGCTGGACCCAAGGGGGAATCATGGCCGTAGAAGTCGAAGCGCCCCAGGTAGTCCCGCTGCGCAAGTCCGAGGAGCAGCTGGCCGAGGAGTCGAGCGAGGCGCGGAGTTTCGCCCTACGCTATGGGCTCGATTTCGTCGATATGGGCGAGTTCCGGATCGACAATGACATCTTTCGGACCATTCCTTTCGACCTGATGTTGCGCTACCGATTCGTGCCGGAATCGCAGCTGGACGGTCGTATTGCGGTGGTCATGGCCGATCCGTCCGACGTCATCAAGATCGATGAGATGGAACTACTTCTGGGCCAGCCGGTCGAGGTGCGAGTGGGTGTGGGGTCGGCCATTGACGAAATCCTGCAAAAGTCAGAGAGCGCTCAACGTGTCCTTGACGAGGCGACCGAGGACTTCCGTATTCAACTCGTGCAAGAGGACGACGAGGGCGAAGAGATTCTCTCGATCGACCGCATCACCGCGGACACTAGCCCGATTATCAAGCTGGTCGACTCGACGATCTTCAACGCCATTCAGCGCCGCGCGAGCGATATTCACATCGAGACTCGCGACACGGAAGTACTGATCAAGTACCGCATCGACGGTGTGCTCTATCAGGCGATGGAGCCGATCGACAAGCGCCATCACCAGACCATTATCAGTCGCATCAAGGTGATGTCGGAACTCGATATCGCCGAGAAGCGAGTTCCGCAGGACGGCCGGTTCAAGGTGCGACTCAAAGGGCGTACGATCGACTTTCGTGTCTCGATCATGCCTTCGGTCCACGGCGAGGACTGTGTGATCCGAATCCTCGACAAAGAGTCGATGAACAAGGACTTCAAAAATCTGCGTCTCGACATTCTGGGTTTCGATGCCGACACCATGCGCAAGTTGCGCAAGTTCATCCGCGAGCCCTACGGCATGGTCCTGGTCACCGGCCCCACTGGCTCGGGTAAGACCACCACCCTCTATGCCGCGCTCTCAGAGATCCAGTCTTCGGAAGACAAGATCATCACCATCGAGGACCCGGTCGAATACCAGCTCACCGGAATCACTCAGATCCCCGTCAACGAGAAGAAGGGGCTGACCTTCGCTCGCGGCTTGCGCTCGATCCTGCGTCACGATCCAGACAAGATCATGATCGGCGAAATTCGCGACGAGGAAACGGCCCAGATCGCCATTCAGTCGGCCTTGACCGGTCACTTGGTCTTTACCACCGTCCACGCCAACAACGTGGTGGATGTGCTCGGCCGTTTTCTCAACATGAAGGTCGATCTATACAATTTCGTCTCGGCGCTCAACTGCATTCTGGCCCAGCGGCTGGTGCGCAAGATCTGCCTAAGCTGCCGGCGTCCCGTCAAGGCCTCTCGGGAACTGCTCGAAGAGAGCGGCCTCGACCCGGCTGAGCATGGCGAACGGACCTTCTACGAAGGAGCCGGTTGTATCGAGTGCAACGGCACCGGCTTCTTCGGTCGACTGGCCGTCTCTGAATTGCTCGACCTTTCGGACCCGATTCGGGAGATGATCCTCGATCGGCGACCCGCATCTGAAATCAAACGCGCTGCCCGCGACGAAGGAATGACCTTCCTGCGCGACTCGGCGCTCGACCAAGCGTTCCAAGGAATCACCACCCTCCGTGAGATCAATAAAGTTACCTTTGTGGATTAAGACCGTGATCGGCCTGGCCTCGGTGCCGGTGCCGCCGCACGTGTTTAGCCTCAGCGCGCAGCGGCTCGACTATGGTCGCTTCGAGTGGGAGGGGCGTGGCTTGCAGGTGCGCGAATTGCGCTCGCTGCCCCTGGCGCCGGATGTGTTTCAACAGGGACTCCTAGGCGGTCCGCTCAACAACACCGTTACCTTCGGCGAGCTGGTGAAGAATTTTGTCGCTGGCATTAGTGTCCCGGTCAAGGCTGCCTCGCTGGTCCTGCCGGACGCCTGGATGCGAGTTGCCTTTACCGAAAGCGAGGAGTTGCCCAGCAACGAGGATGCCCGCGAGGAGGTTCTGCGTTGGAAGCTCAAGCGGCTGGTTCCGTTTCGGGTCGACGAGCTGCGCCTGGCGGCGACTCCGGTGATGCCCCTGGCCGGTCGGTCGGAGCCCGGTCGGGTGATGATGGCCTTTGCCATCGAGTCGCTCCTGGCGCAGATTGAGAGCGCCTTCGCTGGCGCTGGGGTCACCTTGGGGAATATCTCCAATGCCAGCTTGTCGTTCCTTGGCTCGGTTCGCACAGCGGGTACGGATCGCGGCGTGGCCCGCGGGGCTGATTTCAACCGCGGCTTGGTCGCCTTGGCCCTGGTGGATGAAGAGGGCTACACCTTGGTTTTCGCGCGCGACGGCGAGCCGGTATTGCATCGCTTCAAGGCGGTTAGCTCGTCGCTACCGGGAGAGGCGCGAGCCTCCATGGTGGGCAGAGACTTACGCCTGACCCGCAATTTCATCGAGCAGCAGCTTCCGGGGATGGAGTTGGGAGGCGTACTTCTAGCGGCACCCGCGGCGATGGAGGCAACCTGGGCTGACTGGCTCGCCGAAGGGTTGGGCATCCCGGTGGAGTTGACTCAACCACGCCATCTACCGCTCGACTCGCAACCGGGCGGAGGTGGCGAAGATCCTCTCGCGGGCGGCGGCCCGTTCAGCTCTTGGGCCGAACTCGCGCCCCTGGTGGGTGCCGCGAGTCAGGAGGTCGGCTAGCCATGCAAGCGGTCAACCTGGCACGCAAGCGCTTCGTCAATAGCCGTCCAGTCACTCGTCTGGCAGTCTTGCTCTGGCTCGCGGGTGTATCGCTTCTGGCGGCAAACCTATGGTTCTACTACGGTTACTTCGTCGGCCGCGGCGCTTCCAGTGCACGGCTCTTGAAGGTGGAGCAGCAACTCACCGGCGAGCGCGATCGGCTGCGCGAACTCGAAGGCGAAGTGGGCAAGCTCGATCTAGTTCAACGCAACGAGCGGGCGGTTTTTCTCAACTCCAAGATCTCCGAGAGATCGTTTTCGTGGAGCCTCCTGTTTGACCGTCTTGCCGAGGTCTTGCCCGGAGAGGTGCGCTTAGTCTCTCTCTCGCCCAGCACGGCGGAGGAAGGGCCGCGCGACCCGGGCGAGCGCAACAACGCGGAGCTGGTCGAGTTGATGATTCGAGGCGAGGCCAAAGATACCGAGTCGATGCTGAAATTCATCAACCAACTCTTTGCCCACGAGGCTTTTGTCAACCCGAACTTGAAGCGAGATAGCCTCGATCGCGGGGTTGTTGCCTTCGAGCTGGAAGCCCAGTACTGGCCGGCGGCTGAGCTCGAGACGACGGCGAGTGTGGGAGGCCAACCATGAGTGCGTCGATGTGGCGCCGCCGAGTGTGGCTGTGGGTTCCGGCACTCCTTTTTTTCCTGCTCAACGTGGGCGCCTATGGGGTCTATCGTACTTCCTATGCCGACCAAACGGCCGGGTTGGAAAGCCGGATCGCGACTCGTGAAGGGGAGCTTGAGAGCCTGAGCGAGCGTCGAGGCGAACTCGATGCGCTGGTCACCCAGGCACGGCTCAATCAGGAACAGATTGAAGATCTCTACCGCGATCGATTCTCCACCCGTCGTCAACGGTTGACCCGAGCGACAGCGGAGATTCGCGAACTCGCGGGCCAGGCTGGGCTCGAAGTGCGGAGCATCGCCTATCCCGAAGAGGAGGTCGAGGGCTATTCGCTGATCGAGCGTTCCTTCATCTTCAGTGTCGAGGGTACCTATCAGCAGCTGCGGCGTTTCGTGAACTTCCTCGAAATTTCTCCCTCCTTCTTGGCGCTCCGCAGAATTACCTTGTCTGGAACCTCTGGTGGTTCGGAGGAGCTCCTGCGAATGAGCCTGACGATGTCGACCCTCTTCGCCGAAGAGGATGCGGTCGCGCTGGAGAGGGGGCCGTCCTCATGACCAGCGAACGGCGCACCAGACTATTGCTGTTGACTTTCGGAGTGCTTGTGGCCCTGTTCGTCTTGCGCAAAGTTGTGCCGCGTCTGTTACCGAGCGAGTCGCCGGACACCGCGACAACTACACAAGAGGCGCGCGGAGTCGACACGTTGATGGCCGACAACGGTTCCGCGGCCAACGATCCTCCGCGATCTCGGCGGCCCTCAAGACGAGACCGAGAGGTCCCTGTGGCGGGTACGCCTCGCTTCGTCGCTCTGCAGCTCGACAAGCTCGATCCCAGCACCGCCCACTACGAGGGTGGTCGCAATCCTTTCTCTTTCTACCTGCCCCCGCCACCTCCGCCACCTCCGCCACCGGGCCCGACGGCGGAAGAGCTGGAGGCACTGCGCCGGGCTAGAGAAGAGGCCGCCGCCCGTGCCGCCGCCGCTGCCGAGGAGCGGGCGAGGAACCCTCCACCACCGCAACCACCGCCCATTCTGTACACCTACTTGGGTCGGTTCGGTCCGCGCGACCGTCCGATCGCAGTCCTCACTCTCGATGAAGAGATCCACAATGTGCTCCTTGGCGACGTCCTGGACGGCAAGTTCCGCCTGGTCGCCATCGGCTTGGAATCCGTCGAGTTCGAGTTTGTCGATTTTCCAGATGCTCCGGCAGCTCGTTTGCCGGTTGGCACGGAAGGAACCTAAACGATGCGAAAGATGAAAGTCCTACAGATTCTGGTTATGGTTCTGGCCCTGGCTGGCCAGTCCGCCTGTCTGAGCTATCGCAGCTACCGCCAAGCGCAGCTGGCGGCTCAGACCGGAGACTGGGACAAAGCAGTGCTCTTCTACATGCAGGCCACGAGGGACGATCCAGGTAATATTTCGTACCGGGCGGCGCTCCTGCGGGCCAAAGCGCAGGCCGCGCAGATCCACTTCCGCAAGGCGCGCCAGTATCAAGACAGCGGCCTTCTGGAGCGCTCTCTGGTTGAATACCAGCAGGCGGTAGCGCTCGATCCGAGCAACCAATCGGCGCTGGTGGAACTCGACCGGGTGCGCGAAGAGATCCGATCGCGCGATGCCGGTCGCGGCCCGGCGACTATCGCCGAGATGAAAGAGCGCGTCGCCGAGCGCAATCAGCCACCGACACTCAACCCGCGCTCCAACGACCCCATCGATCTCGAATTTCCCAAGCCGGTCTCGATCCAGACGATCTACAAAGCCCTGGGTGATGCTTTCGGGATCAATGTTATCTTCGACCCGAACCTCAAGGACCAAGAGATCCCACTGATGCTCAAGCAGGTGGTGGCCCAGGATGCTCTAGAGTTCTTGATGCGCGCCGCGGGCCACTTCTACAAGGTGATGGACGAGCACACCATCATCGTGGCGGCCGATACGCCGCAGAACCGGCGCAACTACCAAGATCTGGTGATCAAGACATTCTTCCTGTCCAACGCCGAGGTCAAAGATGTGGTGACCATGTTGCGCAGCTTGATCGACGCCAAGAAGATCGCCACTAACGAACAGCTCAACGCCATCATTCTTCGCGATACCGCCGACAAAGTGAAGGTCGCGGAGAGGATCATTCGAGCGAATGACAAGGCGCGTGCCGAAGTGGTGGTCGATATCGAGTTGCTGCAGATCAACTCTAGTAAATTGCTCGACCTCGGGGTGACCTGGCCCAGCCGGATTTCCACCGGCATCGACACTGGGGGAGGTGCCGATTCAGTGTTGCGGCTCTCCGATGTAGAGTTTCTCGACCAGAGCAATTGGACGATCTCGATTCCGAACTTTGTCTACGATTTCGTCAAGACCAGCACCGATGCGCAACTGCTCGCCAAACCCCAGCTACGCATCAGTGAAGGCGAACGGGCCTCGCTGACCATCGGTGACCGGGTTCCGGTGCCGGTGACCAGCTTCAACACGGGCAATACGATCGGTGGAAACATCGTTCCGATCACCTCCTTCCAGTACCAGGATGTCGGGATCCAAATCTCGATCGAGCCGCGTGTTCATCACAACAAGGAGATCACGCTCGCCATTCAAGTTGAGGTGTCGAACCTCTCGGGCGAGGTGATAAGCGGAGGCCAGTCGCAGCCGATCATTGGAACGCGTAACTTCGAGTCGACCATCCGCCTCAAAGATGGAGAGACCAACTTTCTCGCCGGCCTCTTGCGCACCGATGAGACGCGGTCGGAATCGGGTTTTCCGGGGCTCTCTGAGTTGCCCATCATCGGCCGCCTATTCGGTTCGAACCGCAACAATGAGCAGCGCACCGATGTGATCCTGACCATCACCCCACGCATCATTCGCAGCGCCGATATTACCGAGGAGGATCTGGAACCGATCTGGGTCGGTACCGAATCCAATATCACCTTCCGCGGTGGCAGTCCGAGAGTTGAATCGAACGTGGAAGGCCCGTTCGATCGTCAGTCCGGGAGCAGTGCCGAGGATATTCGAGAGCTGATCCAACGGCGAATCCAGCGTCTCCCGCGCGGATTGCGCACTCAGGGTGGGCAAGCCCAAGGGGGCAATGGCGAGTCGGTGGAGGAACCCGGGGGTATCGAGTTGGTACCTTCGGCTTCACCCAGGGACCTTTTTGACAACTCTCCGGCCGAGGAAGAAGATCCAGGCCGTGGTTTCCGGGTACCCAACCGCGGCGATGAGGAGGACGAGGATTCCGGCCGAAGGCGTACTACTCGCAACGATCCGCCCCCCAGTCCATTCGGGGGCGCGGATGCCTCGTCGACCCTGAGGCTGGAGCTGGATCCTTCCAAGGCAAGGTTCGCCGCCTTCAATCGGCCGAAGAGCCCAGCCAACAAGGCTGAAGAGCAGGTCTCGCTAGCGAGTTCGGCCGTGCAGGTGCCG
>QIHU01000453.1 GCA_003231035.1 Acidobacteriota bacterium | reverse complement strand
GCGTGGCAGTAGCGGCCGAGATCGGCGAAGATTTCCTCAACGATCTCTTGAGCCGAACGATCTCGATGGGCCCGCACCAACTCTTGCAGGCGGACGACGCCGTATTCCTCGTCGCCATCGGGGCCGGTCGTTTCGGTAATGCCGTCGGTGTACAGGACCAGCAGGTCACCCGGGCGAAGGGTACAGACGCCGCGTCCGTAGGTCGCCTGGGCCAGAGGTCCGAGGATTAATCCGCCTTGTTCCAGATATTCGATCTCCCCTTCCTCGCGCAGCACAAAGGGCGGCGGATGGCCGGCGTTGACGTAGATGAACAGCCCGCTGAGTTCCAACTCGCCGTAGAACATCGAAACGAAGCGACTGGTCAGGGTGCTCTGATGGATGATCTCGTTGAGCCGCTCAATGGTGCGCACGATCTTGAAATCACGGGCCATCCCCATGCGCAGACCGATGTAAATGTCGCGCACCTGGAGGGCGGCGGGCAGACCGTGGCCGGAAACGTCGGCGATGGCGGTACCCATGATCTTGTCGCTGAGCGGGATGAAGTCGAAGAAGTCGCCGCCCACCTTTTCCATGGGGTCGCTGCGCCCATGGATGTCGAACTGGCCATAGTCCGGGGCTCGTTTGGGCAAAATCGAGGCTTGGATCGCCTTGGCCTCGTCGAAGATCCCTTCCATCCGCTCCTGCCGTACCTTCTGGTTGATCGCGTGGCGCAAGATTCCGAGCGAGTAGCGGATCTCCTGTTCGTGGCGACTGGCGACGATGTTGAAGGCCAAGATGTAGGCGCCGCCCGCCACCTCGACCGCGGCGAAGTCCTTAACACCGAGATCACCCTCGATCACCCGGTCGACGTCCGGGTCGTCACCGCGCCTGAGCAAGGTGCGCTGCTCGAGAAGCTGGACGATGGGGCCATAGTCCGCGGCAACGCGCGTGCCTTCGGCCACCTGCTTGGCCTCACCGAAGGTCGCTTGCAACACATAGTGGTGCCCTTCCTTGCGATAGAGCCGCCCACCATAGATTCCGAGCTCCGCCCGGAAGGTCGAGACGATCCCTTCAGCGGCCTGGAAAATGGTCTTGGTGATGTCGTCGTGGCGGTCGAGTTCTTCGACGAACGCCTCGACTTTCTTGAACAACTGCGGGTAGTCGACCGGCTGGTCTTCGATCAAAGTCAAGCGAGTACTCCAATAAACACCCAACAACAAGCATGGCCGCGCGGCGCCGACGCTATCACTTGCCAGCCGCGCTGCGTGACCGAAAAGCTTCTTATCCGTGGTCGATCAGCGCCATCAAGAAGCGATCTTGGGCCCGGCGCGCCTTCCACGCCGCCGGGGTGTCATTGAACAGCAATGAGAAGGCATAGAACCTGCCCGAGGTGGCGGTGGCGTAGCCAGAGAGGGTCGAGACACCGCGCAGCGTCCCCGTCTTGGCCAGGACTCTGCCCCGGTAGGGGTCCTCGACAAGGCGATTGTGCCACGAGGTCGCCTCCTCGCCGCTCGCCGGCAGGGAGCGCAGGAAACCCTCTCGATCGTGGCGCGAGTTCAGATAGCCGAGGAGCTGGGTGAGCTGCCGCGGCGTGGCGCGGTTGTGGCGCGACATTCCCGATCCGTCCGCCACCACGTAGGCCGAACTCTCGATCCCGATCGAGGTCAAGAAGCGCTTCACCACGCGCAGCCCCGAGTCCCAACTACCGACCCCTTCGGAGCGCGCGCCGAGGAGCTTGAGGAGGCTTTCGGCATAGAAGTTCTGACTGCGGCGGTTGGTGATCGAGAGGGTCGTCTCGAGGCTGCTGCGATGGCGCGCGACCTCTTCCCACACCGCTCCCGGAAGTGCCGCGACGCGCTGGTCGGCGCCGTCCACCTCGATGCCCTTCTCGCGCAGGGCGGCGCGTAGGGCGGCGGCGAAGAAGGAGATGGGGTCCTGCACCGAAACCCATTTGTCGACCGAGTCGCCGTCTCGATAGATGCGCCCGGTCACCTGGAAGACGGTACTTCCCCGTGGGCGGGTCACTTGGATCGCGTGCTGCCGTCGGCTGGCGGTGGTCGTCGCGGTGTTGTTGACCTCATAGAGGCCCAGATCCGGGACCTGTTCCACCACTGCCGGTTCCCCCGCCTGCTGCCCGGGACGCACCCGCACCAAGAAACAGTTATCGCTGAAGGAGAGGGCGGCAATCGGCGCCTCATACCAGCGATCCAACTGATCGGCGGGCCAGTCGGGGTGGACCCACTCGTCGTCGAACAGGCCACCCACGAGGTACAGATTCCCCCGTACTCGCCGCACACCGCGCCGGCGCAGCTGCTCCGCCCACCCTTTGAAAATCGCAAAAGGGTCGGCGTCGTGCAAGCGGCCCGAGATATTGGGATCCCCCGAACCCACCACCGCCAGATCTCCGCTCAAGAAGCCATCGTAGAGCGAACCGCGCATCAGCAGCGGGGTGGAGAAGACGAAATCCGAACCGAGCTGATCGAAGGCCGCGGCGGTGGTGAAGAGCTTGGTATTGGAAGCCAAGATGCGGGGAGCGTCGGCGAGGTGCGCGAAGACCTCGCTCTCGCTCGCGGGTTTGCCCGGCCTCTCGCCCTCCAACCGGACCACATGCACCCCCAACGACCGGGTCACCCCATGTGCCGAAGCAAGCTGCTTGGAGAGCGCCTGCTCGAGCGGCGTCGCCGCCACCAGGACAGCAGCGCAGTAGAGGGCGGCGGCGAGGCGGACGAATCTACGCAAGTGGCTTCTAGGATTCACCCGATAAGAATACCGGCGATGGTCGCCGTCAGCCAAGAGGCAATCGCGCCACCGCACATCGCCCGCAGCCCGACCCGAGCCAATTCGGACTTGCGCCTCGGTGCTAAAGAGGAGATTCCGCCGATCTGAATCCCGATGGACGAAAAGTTGGCGAAGCCACACAGAGCGTAGGTGCTAATGATGATGGTGCGCTGGCTGATCGCCTCTTGCTGGATGTAGTTGCCCAGGGTTCCGAAGGCGACAAACTCGTTGAGCGAAAGTTTGATCCCGAGCAAATTGCCCGCCTTGGCCGCGTCGACCCAAGGCACTCCCATCAAGAAGGCCAGAGGCTTGAGTAGGGTGCCAAACAAGGTCTGCAACGAACCTGGAAAGTAACCCACGTACTCGCCGACCACCGGCGACAACCCGCCCGCGCCGTACTCGACATAAGCTCCCCCGAGCAGACGACCGTCGATCTGAAGATCGAGCCAGTTGAGCAGCACGTCGAGCACCGCGATCAAGGCGATAAAGCCCAGCAGCATGGCGCCGACGTTGACCGCCAATTTGAGGCCATCGGTAATGCCGTTGGTCGCCGCTTCGATCACGTTGCCGGCCGAGTCCAGCTCGGGCATCTTGACGGCGCCCGCGGTCTGCGAGCGCTCCCGTTCAGGGTAGATGATCTTGCCGATCACCAGCGCCGCGGGAGCCGACATGACACTGGCGGCGATCAAGTGGCCAGCCGGAACCCCCATGGCGATGTAGCCGGCGAGCACCCCGCCGGCAATGGTGGCGAAACCGCCCACCATGATGGTGGTCAGCTCGGAAATCGTCATCTCGTCGAGAAACGGCTTGATCAACAGCGGCGCTTCGGTCTGGCCAACGAAGACGTTGGCGCTACACGAGAGGGTCTCGGCACCGCTGGTGCCGATCGTCCAGCGCATGAAGCGGGCCATCGCCTCGATCACCTTCTGCATGATCCCCAAGTAGTAGAGCACCGCCATGAAACCACCGAAGAAGACAATCGTCGGCAGCACCTTGAAGGCAAAAAGAAAACCGAAGCCGGGCCAAGTTTCCGAGTTGGGGAAGAAATGGGATGCGTCCGCGAGATTGCCGAAAAGGAAGCGGGCCCCGTAGTCGGAAAGACTGAGAAAACTGGCGATCTTGTCACTCAGCTGCTGGAAAATAATCTGCCCATGCAGTCCACGCGAAATCAACCCGGCGACCCCTAGAACCACGAACAGGGCCATCACATAGCGCTGCGTCACCTGAGCGATCTTGAACCTGGCGTTGACCACGAGCCACGCGAACAGCAGCGCCAAGCACCCTATGATGGCACCGCTTAGATAGCGCGCGAAGAGGAACCCGACGGCGCCACCACCCACCACCAGCAGAGCCGTGGCCAGCCAGCCACCACCGAGATTCGCTTGGTCCCGCTGCATCAGGTAGACCACCAGCAAGGCACCGAGGATGCCCATGCCAACGAAGCTCCAGAAATCCTCTCGCAAGATGATCAGCGCAAAGAGAAACTGGAGCCCGAGCCCCCAGATGACGATGCGAAATTTGATGTCGCGACGGTGATAGGACAAGAGCCACGCGGCGCCCAGCAAGGTCAAGAGGCCGAGAATGCTGATCAGATTCATTCTTCATTCCCCCCTGTCCCTAGCGATGAGCGCACTCACTCTTGCGACAACTCGAAGCTCGCACCCTAGCCGGGCGCGACGACTCAGCGATCGATGTCTTTCAAGAAGCGGTAGAACTCGCCATCGGTCGAGAGGATCAGCGAGGTCGTGGAGTCAATGGTGGATCCGAACGTTTCCATCGTCTCCAAAAACTCGTAGAAACTTCGTGAATCGGCCGACTGATTGTAGGCGGCGGCATAGATCTCACTCGCCGCGGCGTCGGCCACACCGCGAATCTCTTCGCTTTCCCGGATCGCTTGCGAGACGATGCTCTTCTGGTCCAACTCTAGCTGGCCTTCGATCCGCGCCGCTTCGCCTCGGCCTTCAGAGAGGAACCGAGCGGCGATCCGATCGCGCTCGGCGATCATGCGCTGGTAGACCTCTTTCTGCACGCTGGCGACATAGTTGACCCGTTTGAACTGCACATCGAGAATCTCGATACCCAGGTCGGAGGTGCGAGCCCTGGCTTTAGTCAAGATCTCCTGGCGAATCTTCTCGCGCCCGACCGAGATCTGCTGCCAGGTATCCGGCTGACCGCTCTGCGAACCCGCTCCGGACTGCGCCTCACCCCCCGATTCACCACTGGTGGCGTCATCTTCGGCTTGCGGTCGACGGTTGGTCGAACGTACCAATTCCGCCAGTTTGTGGTTGGCGATCGCGTTGCGCGTCTCGCCGTCGAGGATATCATCCAGCCGGCTTTGGGCCCCCGTTTCATCGCGCAAGCGTTGGAAGAATTTCAATGGGTCCGAGATCCGCCAGCGGGCGTAGGTATCGACCCAAATCGGCTGCTTCTCACGGGTGTTTAGCTGCTTGGCATCACCGTCCCACTCGAGGAAGCGCTTCTCGAACCGGTTGACGGTGTGGATCAAAGGAATCTTGAAGTGCAAGCCAGGGGCATCCACCGGATTGGGGAGCGGCTTACCGAAGCGAGTGATGATCACCTGTTCGGTCTCGCGCACCGTGTAAGTGGCGCCCGAAACCACGATGAGCACGATCACCGCCAGTACGAGGCCGACTACGCGTATCATTGTTCGTCCCTCTTCCTCACCGAAGCCGGTGGAGAATCTAGATTCAAGAGCGGCAAGAGGCCGCGCATCGTGTCGTCCACCACCACCTTGCGGCCGGCCTGGGGGAGTACCTGGGCCATCGTCTCCAGGTAGATCCTGCGGCGGGTTACTTCTGGAGCCTTGCGGTACTCGCTGTAGACCGAGCTGAATCGAGCCGCCTCACCGCGGGCCACTTCCACTCGACTGACGGCGTAGGCTTCCGCCTCTTTGACCCGCTTCAAGGCCTTACCGCGTTGCTCGGGGATGACCTTGTTGTAGGCCGACTGTGCCTGGTTGCGCAGCCGATCTCGCTCTTGTTCCGCCTCGTTGACGTTGTTGAAAGACGCTTTCACCGCATCGGGAGGTTGCGCATCCTTGAGCACCACCTGATCGATGCGGATACCGCTCTCGTACTGATCGGCAAGCTCTTGTAGCTTCTCTTCCATCAGCGTAGCCACCTCCTGGCGCCCCACGGTCAGCACCTCGTTGACCGAGCGGTCACCGACCACGGTGCGCATCACCGCCTCGCTCATGTCGCGCAAGGTTTCGTCGACATTGCGCACCCGGAAGAGATACTTCATCGGATCGACCACCCGGTACTGGACCACCCACTCGACCACCGCGGCGTTGAGATCACCGGTCAGCATGTTCGACTCACCGTCCAGCCCCTTGGTGGTGATGCGGCTACGGACCCCCGCGCTCTCGGTGCGAAAGCCAAACTCTTGTTTGAGCTGGCGCTCCACCGGCACCTTGGTCACCGATTCGAGCCCAAAGGGCAGCTTGAAGTTCAAGCCGGATTCGGCGGTGCGCACAAATTTTCCGAAACGCAGCACCACCCCCCTCTCTTCCGGCCCGACCGTAAAGAGCCCGGTCACCAGCAGGAGAACGACAAGAAAACCCACAATGACGAAAGCAGCGCCACCCGCCGGTAACTTCGGCAAGTTGTTCAGCTGCGGGAAGGGAGAGACATTCGATCCTGGACGCCGACCACCTTGATCTGAGTTCATATCTAGGCAGGGTAGCGGAGGTGACGAGACGAAGCAAGGAAATGATTGACGATGACCCCACAATGAGACGAAAAACGCATCTATAAACAGGGGCAGACTAACCCGAATCATCTCAAGGCGGGTTTACCTAGGAAAGAACCGGGAAGCTCACCTGGGACGGGGTTGAGGAAACCTCATCGTTTATGGTGAGTCCACACTAGCGAGACCGAAGCAGTGAAGTTGGGAAAAAACAAGCAAGGTACGGTCTACGCGCTCCTCGTGGGGATCAACAGCTATCCGCAAAGTCCGCTGCGCGGCTGTCTGAACGACGTGCGCCACATGGAGGAATACCTACAAGCCAGGCTAGGCGGCGACACCGGCGGCGCCAACCGGTGCCAACTGCAACTGGAGACGCTCATCGAGAGCGAAGCGACCCGCGACCGGATCATCGACCGCTTCCGCGTCCACCTCGGCCAAGCCAGACAGGGAGACGCCGCCCTTTTCTTCTTCGCCGGCCACGGATCGCAGGAACGGCCGCCACTCCAGTATGCCTCGCTCGAAGCCGACGGGTGGTCGGAAACCCTGATGGCCTACGACAGTTTCGAGGGCCATCACTTGGCGGACAAGGAGCTGGCGGTCCTCATTGCCGAGGTCGAAAAGAACGGCGCCCACATCCTGATCATCCTGGATAGCTGTCACTCGGGCTCGGCCACCCGCGGCAGCGGCGACGGTGCTGCCGCTACTGGCGACAACAACCTCGAGGGCGTTCGCCAAATTGCCCCCGCCGAGACCCGGCGTTCCAACGACAGCTACTGGTTCGCCCACGAACCTCAGCTTCCCGCGGTGCTGGAGACCAGCGCCGGCTGGGACATCCTGCCCTACGGACCCCACGTCCTGCTCGCCGCCTGCGAAGACAGCCAAGTGGCCAAGGAATGCGACTCACCGCGGGGCGAACGGCGCGGCATCTTCTCGTACTACCTGATCGAGCTGCTACAAAAACTCGGACCGGAAAAGTCCTACCAGCAGCTCCTCGCCCACCTGCGCGCTTCAGTACGCCAGATTTACGCCAACCAAACGCCGCAGGCGGAGGGAAACCTGCGCCAGCGTTTCCTAGGCGGACTCCTCCCCGCGCGCCCCCGGCGCTATTCGCTGCACCAGCGCGGCAGCGATGGCTGGTGGCTAGCGGCCGGCAGGGCCCACGGGATGCAACCCAATACCGAGCTGCGGGTGCTCGACCCCAGGGACGAGGGCCAAGAGATCGCCCGAGTTCGGGTCCTCAAGGCCGGTGGGAGCGAGTCCTCGATCGACCTCCTCGAAGGAGCTCTACCCAAGGCGTGGAAAGCGGCGGAAGCCGAAGTCTGCTGGCTGCCCCTACCCCCGACCGCGGTCACCGTGGAAAGCCAGGAGGTGGACAGCAGCGCGATCGAGGATGAACTGAGCGAGTCCGCCTACCTGCGCTTGACCCCGCGCCCCACCCTGAACACCCTGCGCGTCCACCTCTCGAAAACCGGCTGCCGGATCCGTCGCGGCACCTCGCCTGTGGACCTCGTCCAGCTACCGCCGGAAGGTAGCAGCGGCCCGGCAGTGCGCGCCATCCTAGAGAAAATCTCCCGCTGGGACTGCCTTTCCCGCCTGCAGAATCCACACGGCCCGTTGGCCGGAGCGGTTGACCTGCGCTTCTACCGCTGGCGCGGCCCCGCCACCGGCGCCAGCTCCGAGCCCCAGCTCGATCTCTTAGACCCGGCGGGCGAACTCTGGCTCGCCTATGGCGAGGTCCCCAACGACGGACCCCGCGAGCCGCGCATCACCGCCGAACTGGTCAACCACACCGATCGCGAGCTCTACTTCGCCCTGATTGCCCTGGACGAAGACTTCGGCATCACCGCCGTGCGCCACGGAGCGGGCAGGATCTCCCCCAATGCCAACGCCTGGATTCGGAAACTCGATGGCGTCCAGCTCGCCGTACCGGACCGCTTTCACGAGACCGGGGTCACCCTACGGCGCGACCTCCTGCTCCTTCTCCTCAGCGAATCGCCGGTCGACCTCACACCGCTCGAACAGAGTTCGATCCGGCAAGCCGTCCTGCGTCGAGGCGAAACCCGCTCCGCCCAACGCTCCACCCGAGCCCCGGCCGGCCTCTTCGAGTCCCTACTCTGGCGCACCGGCTGGCGCGAGATCGACGGCCCCGACTTCGCCGAAGACCTCTGGGACATCCGCCTGCAACCCTTGATCACCGAGCGTCGGAGGGGCTGGCAACGAATCGATGGTTCAGGACGGCCCCTGCACCCCTGGGAAGGACTCACCCTCCAGCCACCCCAAGGCTGGAGCGGCGCCCTACGCCTGCACAACCAACGCGCCGCCCGCCGCTGCCACCCCGCCCTCAGCGACCTACCCGCCAAGACCACCCAAGAGCTCTGCCCCCTAAGCCTGAGCGACCCCACCACCGGCGACCCCGGCCTCTCAGCACTCGAGATCCGCTTCGACCGCATCCCCCAGAGTGCCAATTCGGCACAACTAATCCTCGAAATCGCCGAA
>QIHU01000070.1 GCA_003231035.1 Acidobacteriota bacterium | reverse complement strand
TCGATCCGCCGGCCGCGCCGCGTGAGGTGGCGGTGGTGCCGCCGGTGGCCCTCTTCGGTGACGAAGAGCCGCCGCTTCCGGTGGCGGGCTCGCCGCTGCGCTTCTTTTCGCTCGACTTGGGCGAAACGCAGCAGGAGCAGCTCGATCTTGGAATCTTCATGGAGGTGAGCGCTGGCAGCGGCTCGTCGTCCACGGTGAGCATCACCGGCGACCCAGGCGCCGTCGCTCAATCGGTGCGCGTCATCCTCCTGAATCTCGATACCGGCGCGACAATGTTCACCACAGCCAGCTTTGATGGTTCCTTCACACTCAACGCCCCGGCCACCGCCGAGAACCGCTACGTCCTCGCCCTGGGAGCTATCCTCGCGGTGGACTCTGCGCTTGAGATCTCCTTCAACGAAGCGATGGCCGACGGCTTCTCCGGTCTTGAGGTGATCGACTCAGGCGGCTCTCGCGTCCACCCTCAGCTCGATGCGGTAGGCAGCTTTGAAACGGTGCGCATTACCCCGCAAGCCGGCTGGCGCGCGGGCGAGACCTACACCCTTCGCCTCGGCTCGACTCTGGCTGATGCCGCTGGCAACTCGTGGGGTCAGACGCTCGACGTGGAGTTTGAGATCGAGGCGAGCGAAGTCCTCGACCTCTACCCATCGGTACCCAACGTGCGCGATGTGGCGCGCCTCGGCAGCCTCCTCTTCCTGGCTGGCGACGACAAGGGGCTGGTGGTGCTCGACGCCAGCGACCCGTCCAACCTGCGCAACCTGATCCCCGGTGACCTGACCTTCCCGCGAGTGCTCAACGATCCGGTGCGCGCCGTCACTGTGGATCCGCACGGCCGCGTGATCCTGGCGGGCGGTGGCCTGCGCTCCTGGGGCCAGCTCTCCGTGGTCGATCCACTGTTGATCGACCCGGCAGCCATCGCCGCCGATCCTGGCAACGCGGAGGTGCGCAACGCCTCCTTCCGGGGAACCACGCGGATCTCGGATCAAATCGATGTCTCGGCCATCGGAACTCAGCTGCGCGAAGGGCTGCCGCAGCGGGTGGCGGTGCTTTCAGACGATCAGCGCGACAGCTGGCGCGGTGGTGCCGCCGGCCCGGGGGATGTCACCCTCACCCCGCTTGCCGGCACCGCCACGACCGACGCCTTCGACCTCACCGTCTCCGGCGCCCTGGCAACGGTTGAGGAGTATCACCCAGTGACCCTGCGCAACCTGACGCGCGGAAGCTGGGCGCGGGTCGACGGCGAGCCCGGCGGCGGCTTCTCGGTGACCCTGGAGGTCACCGCCGGCGACGAGCTAGAACTCATCCGCAACCGCCAATCGGTCGCCTACGTCGCAATTCTAGGTGCCGGCTTGACGGTGGTGGACGTCAACGCCGTCTGGCACCCCGACAACGACAGCTCTGGCAATACCAGTCAAGTGCTCGGGGTCTTCGACGAAGACCCGGAGCTCACCCAACTGTGCGGCGCGCCACTGCTCAGCGGCGACATCACCGGCCTCCTGGCCGATCTCGATACCTTCTTTGATCCCACCAACCCCAACCCTCTGGCTATCGCCACGGCGCTTTCCTTCCGGGGTCTAGGGATGTTTGCAAGCGATCCCAACGACGTAGGCTCGGTCTCCTTCCTCGCCGAGGGCTGCTCCAAGATCAACGGTTCTAGCCTGGTGACCGGCATCGAGGCAGTCGCCAACTACCGCTTCGATTTCGACGGTGACGGCCGTCTATCGGACGAGCTGGCGCGCGACTACGTGCTGCTAGCCCACGTCTCGGCCGGGGTCTTGATCTACGAGGCAACGGTGCGCGCCGAGCCCTCCCTGGTGGGCCGCATCCGCATTCCCGGCCAGATCGCCCATGTCGTGCTCGACCGCGATCAGCGCCGCCTCTACGTTTCGGGTCGAGGCGCGGGCCTCCACCTGGTCGATTTCGACCGCGTGCCTTCGATGGACCTGCTCGACAGCAACTCAGACGGCACGGACGACCGGGTGCTCGAAACGGTCAACCTTGCCTTCTCAGGCTCGGCCCCCGGCAACACCAATGCTCCAATCGGGATCATTCCCGAGCTGGGCCTCGCCTTCGCGGGCGGTATCGATCGCGGCCTCACCTCGGTGGCGGTGGGTGGGCCGACCCTGGTGGCCCTGGCCGAGAGGAGCGATGGCCGGCTGCGCCAGATCGAGCGGCTCGCTCCCCTGGGTGTGCCCACGGCTGCCGACCCTAGCGACGCCGACGGGGACGAGCTGGCCGGTT
This sequence comes from Acidobacteriota bacterium, assembly GCA_003231035.1. Taxonomy (GTDB): domain Bacteria; phylum Acidobacteriota; class Thermoanaerobaculia; order Multivoradales; family SZUA-115; genus SZUA-115. Next base: position 6,768 of record QIHU01000070.1, on the reverse strand, counting down.
GGTTCCGGGTGTTGGCGGCGCTGCCGGGAATCGATCAGCCGGAAGTACGCCTCAACGTTTCCGCTCTGACAATGGGCGGGGCCGTGGTCCAACAGCTGGGTCCCGAGAGCGTCAGTGGCATGCCAAGCCCCGAACTCTCAGGCTTCGACGGCTTGCTGCTGCGCCGCCAATCCGACAACCCGCTCCACGAGGGCTTCCATCGTTTCTTGTCCGAACCGCTCGCGGTGATCGCTGACCCGCGCGCCGCGCGCGACTTCAACCGTCGCTTGGACACAAACTGCGAACGTTGCGATCATGCGGCCGAAGGCGTGCCGGCCGATGCTCGCCAGCTACTCTCGGGAGCCAGCGTACAAGTCGACTTCTCGGCCGACTTGAAGCTATTGTTAGAGCCGATCTACGGCCAGGCCAAGCTCGATGCCAGCCGGCTTAGCCTGGCCTCGGTGCGCTGGGAGCTTGCTCCCGCGCCGCGCCAGGAGCCGACCCGCAACCCGAGCCTCTCGACCGGCGCCGCACCGCCGGGCACCCTGCTGCACTCAGGCGAGGTCAGCCACGACAGCGTGGACCTCTTCATCCAGGGCCGAGGCTTCGACTTCGCATTCGCCCGCAACCTGCGCACCCAGACTATCGGCAGCGGCCCACTGGGAGTGGGCGGCGATCACGTCTATCGCCAACGGTTGCGCGAGCTGCCCAACGGCGATGTCGAGTTCTTCGACGGCCGGGGTCGTTGCGAGGTGTTCGAGAGTGCCGAGAGCGGCGAAGAGAGCGACTACCAGGCTCCGGTGGGCCGTTTCTGGAAGTTGAAGAAGACCGGTGAGGGGTGGCTTTTGACTGACGCACGGCGCAACCGCCGCCGTTTCGATTTCGAAGGGCGACTCACCGCCATTGCCGATGCGATCCACGAGAGCGATGAGACCGGCAACGAGATGACCTTCCATTACAACCCGGCCTCCCAGCTGGTGCGGGTGGTCGACACCTTGGACCGGGAGATCCTCTTTGAATACGACGCCGAGGGGCTGCTCGAGACGGTGAGGGACTTCATGGACCGCGAGGTGAGCTACACCTACGACGATGATGCCCGTCTTCTCAGTGTCACCTCGCCACCGGTGGCCACCGGCGACAGCAAAGCCTTCGGTGGCTTGACCACCCAGTATGGCTATGCGCCGCCCACCCCCGGCGACCTCACTGGCTACCTCACCGGCCGCGACAACTTGGCCACGGCCACCGACCCCAAGGGCCAGCTGTGGCTCGGCGCCAGCTACACGGACGCCGACGGCGACGGCCGCGCCGAGGAGGTGACCGACTACACCTGGGGGGCCGATTCGCTCAGCATTGGTTACGACTTTGGTGCGAGGACGGCGACGGTCACCGATCGTCGCGGCAACATCAACCAGTACTCCCACAACTCGGCCGGTCAGCGCACCCGCTGGCAAGATCCCCAGAGTGCCGTCTTCAGCTCCGCCTTTGACATGGAAGGGCTACGGACCCGTTCGACCTCGCCGCTGGGCCGCGCCACCACCTACACCTACGGCCAGCCGTGCAGCGGCGGTGGCGGGGAGCTGAGCCGGCGCAGCCAGGGCAACTTGACCTCGATCCAAGTGGCGACCGCCAGCGATCCGCGCGGCGCCAACGGTTCCACCACCGAGCTGCTCACCTGCATCGACTACGAAAACGACACCAACCAACCCACCCGCATCACCGACCCGCGCCTGGCGGTGACCACGATCTCTCGCCTGAGCAACGGTCTTGCCCGACTGGTGACCGAGGCCGTGGGGACCCCTGAATCCCGCACTGCCCAGCACTTCTACAACACCTTCGGCCAGCGCATCCAAACGATCAACCCGGTAGGCCACGAAACCCGCTTCGTCTACTTTGGCTCAGGCGAGAGCGAAGGCTACTTGCGCAGTGTGGTGGTGGACCCCGGCGGCTTGGCGCTAGAGACTCGCTTCGAGACCGACGCCCGCGGCAACACCACGGCGGTGATCGATCCGCGCGGCGTGCGCCACCTCACCACCTACAACAACCTGGACTGGGTGGTCGAGAGGGTCGCGGCGGCTTCGGCCGCCACCGACGGCAGCGGCGCTCCGGCCTTGGCCTATCGCACCCGCTTTCTCTACGACGAAAACGGCAACCTCATCGAGCGCCAGCGCCCGTTCGGCGACACCGGCGCCGACTTCACCCGCGATTTCCACCGCTACGGGATCTTGGACGAACTGCTACGCATCGAGCGCGAGATCGAGGTGGGCGGGCTGGCCTCGGGCGCCGTGGCGGTCGAAACTCGTCAATACGATAAGAACCTCAACCTCGTCCTTGCGGTGGCCCCCGATGGCCAGCAGACCCTCCTCAGCTATGAAGCGCGCGACCTGGTCGCCAGCGTGACGACCGGTTTCGGCACAGCCGAGGCGGTGACCGAGAACATCCTCCACGACCTCGAACGTCAATCCACCCAACGAACCGATGGTCGCGCCAACGTCTGGACCACCAGCTACGACGCCTACATGCGTCCCCAGGCCGTTACCGACCCGCTGGGCAACCGCCGCGAGACGACCTTCGATAACAACTCCAACCTCCTCGCTGAGCGCTCCTACCAGCCTGGTGAGAGCATTGGCGACCCCGACGAACTCCTCACCGAGCGCCACCACGAGTACGACCTGCTCAATCGCCGAACCGCGACAGTGGACAAACTCTGGCGCTCGGAAACCCTGAGCCAGCGCCGCGACTTGACGATGAGTTACACCTTCAACGGTGTCGACAATGTCACCTCGATGAGCGACGCCGAAGGCCGCGTCACCACCCGCGAGTACGACAACGCCGAGCGCCTGATCAAGACCCTAGACCCCTTGGACAACCGGCTAGAACTCACCCTCGATCCGGCGAACAACCGCACCGCCTCGGTCTGGTTTGAACAGGTCGGCGACGGCAGCGTGGTGGAAGTTCCCGAGACGATGACCTTCGACGCTCTGGGCCGCGAGTCCTCGATGAGCGATGCGCTGAGCAACCGGATGAGCTACCGCTGGGACGCTCGCAACCAGCTGCGTTTCTTAACCGACCCCGAGAGCTTCGTCACCGAGTATCGCTATGACGGCCTCGATCGCCGAGTCGCCGAGCTGAAGCCCGAGGGGGTCACGGTGGATTTGGAATATGACAATTCCTCCCGCCTCGTTGGCTACACCGACGCCCAGAGCCATCGCACGAGCTGGCAGTTTGACGCGCTCAACCGGATGACCCAAATCACCTACCCCGACAACCAGAGCCACGGCTACGCCTACGATGCCTCCCACAACCAAATTGAGATGACCGACCAAAACGGCACCGTGGTCACCCAGACCTTTGATTCCGCCAACCGGATGACCGCCCGGCTCGTCAACCGAGCCCCCGGGGTGATCGGCCCCACGGCCGAGGGCTATTCCTACGATGGCCTAGACCGCCTCACCCGAGCCCAGTCGGGTGCCGTGGGCACCGATCTCGCCTACGATTCTCTCTCCCGCCAGACGGCCGAAACCACCCTCGGGCGCACCGTGACCTACGAGCACGACGATGTGAACAGCATCACCCAGATCGCCTACCCCTCGGGCCGAGTGGTGACCCAGGGCTTTGACAAACTCAACCGCCCGCTAGAAATCGGCGACCTCGCCACGCCGCTCACCCCAGCCGTCACCTACAGCTACCGAGGCCCCTACCTCACCCAGGGCAAGACCCTGGCCAACGGCATCGCCACAAGCTGGAGCTTCGACGAGACCCGCCGCCCACTCTTGCGCAAGTCGATCGTCCCCGAACTCGCCGGCCCCGGTGCCACGGTCGCCCGCGAGGCCCAAACCCTCTTCGCCGAGCGCCTCTCCTGGAGCCCCCGCGGCCTCAAGGTCGCCGAAGCCCGAGGCGCCGCCGCCGAGCTGGGTCAACTCGGCCTGCTGCGCCACTACGACGGCGCCGGCCGGATCGTTGCCAGCCTCACCAGCGAGGGCGACCCCATCGCCCAACTCCCCAACAACTCCGCCCTCACCCTGCAACAACTCGCCACTCCGGCCGAAGGCCACCGCTTCGAATACGACACCGCCCAGAATCTCACCCTGCGCCAAACCGCCGACGACCTCCTCCAGTCCCAAGAGACGGCCCTACCCCCCGACAACTCCGGCCGCAACCGCCCTGGATCGCTCGATGGCGATCCCTTGAGCTATGATCTCAACGGAAATCTACTGAACCTCCGAGATATGACGTTTCACTACGACTTCAGAAACCGCCTCACCGAAGTCTCCAACGCGGGTGGCCTCGTCGGCCGCTACACCTACGACGCCTTCAACCGAAGAGTGCGCAAGGAGGCCAGCGGCACCACCATCGAAACCGTCTACGCCGCCTGGCGAGAGCTGGAAGACTACACCGCCGGCACCCTCTCCCAACGCCGCACCTTCGGGCGTGGGCTGGATGAAATCGTCCAGATCGAAATCGATAACAACCTCGACGGCACCCTAGATCAAACACTCACCCCGCTGTTTGACAACCAGGGCAATGTAGCCACCTTGACCGACGAGACCGGCAAGCCGGTGGTGCGCTACACCTACTCGCCGTTCAGCAACGAAATGCGCGCCACCGTCGATCTTGACCCACCCGCAGTCCAGCAACTCCTCACCACCGCCACCGGCATGCAACTCGAATTCTCAGAAGCCGTCAGCCTGGCCGCGTTGCAAGCCGCCGCCGATGAAGACCGCCTCACCCTCAGCGTGGCCGGCGCCCCGATCACCCTGGGCGGTGGCCTCACCTTGAGCCAGCCGATCACCACCGGCCGCAACGCCCGCAAGCGACTGCTGATCGATCTGGCAACCCCGCCCGCCGCCAACGCCCAAGTGGAACTCACCCTCGAAGCCTCAAGCGTAACCGACGACTTCCTCAACACCGCCGCCGCTGCCTTCACGCAAAGCTTCCAGTGGCCAGCCACCGGAACCGTCCTCTTCGACAACACCGCCCCCGCGATCTCCCGCATCGCGCTACGAGACGACCACCTCGAAGTCGAACTCACCGAGACCGTAGCCCTGGCCACCGCGGGCGCGATCAGCCTCGACTCCGCCCCGGCACTCACCTGGACGCTAGCCCCCGACGGCTACACCCTACGCAGCAACGAGCCCATCCCAACCGGCAACTACACCCTCACCGTAACCACCGGCCTGGCCGACCTCTCGGGCTCGACTCTCGCCGCACCGCTCACCGCGCCCTTTACCAGCACCACCGGCGGAGTCTCCAGTGGCCCGGGCGGAGCAACCGAGAACGTATTGGTTTACGAGGTAGCCACGGATACGCTGGCGGGGCCGATACCGCCGGTGAATCGTGGTTTCCACGGGCGGCCGGTGGATGTGGAAACGGGGCTGGTATTTTTTCGCAACAGATATTTCTCGGCTGAGCTGGGGCGGTTTGTTACAACTGACCCAATGGGCTATCTGGACGGACCCTCCATGTATCTGTTTGCTGGAAATGATCCGGTGAACAACGCCGACCCGCTGGGGCTTCAGACTGAGGAAGGCAAAGAGGAGGGCTGCTTCGACTCGCTGGCAGCGGTGTGGGGCTGCGTCACGGAGCCCTTCGTCCGGCTCAGGGACACGGCAAACCGGTGGGCCGAGCACCACGACCAGCACGCCGGTGGGCGGCGAGATCCGACTGATACGGGCCTCGATCGGGTCAAAGAACAAGCTCGGCTGACCGGCGAGCTAGCGGGAGATACCTTCGACGCCGGGATGCGGGCTGCTGATATCTCGGGTGCTGGGGGCCTTGTCACTGTCGCCTTCCGTACGGGCAGCCGGGTGGTTACGAAGCAGGTTGCCAAACCTCTGGTTCGTAGGCTTGTGGAGGCTGGTTGGGAAGTCGTCGATGATGACGTGGCCGAGACGGTGGCGCGGCGGGGCGCGAGGGGGGCAGGGAAGATCGTCGCCAGCAACGGTACAGAGGTTGCGGGGTTCACACGACACGGGATCAACCGGGCCATTGGAGATGGAGCTTCTCGAGCGGGCGTCAAGCCTCAGGCCGTTCTCGATGCGCTGAAGAATCCTTCAAAGATCGTGAACGGAGTAGATGACCTTGGACGACCGTTCCAGGAGTTTCACGGTACCAACGCATTCGTGGTTGTGAATCCCGAGACGGGACGCATCGTGACGATGTACCCGCTCTCGAGCGCTGGTGCAGCACCTCTTGTGCCTTGAGGAGGACGTGATGGACGTGATGCAGAAGGTCGTCCGGCTCTCCAGCAAGGAGTTGGAGTACCTGAAGGGTGCTCGCTTTCTGTCTGATTCTCTCCTCCAGTCCTTGAAGACGGTGGCCGACGGCGACGCGTATTCCCTGTATGTCTCCCGCACCGTCGCGGAGGACTTCCGATCAGCATTCATGAATCGTGTTGCCGTCGCCGGGTTTGGTCCTGACTACGAACCGAACAGCGAGGGCAGGATGCTCGAGGAGTTGATCGATCGCTTCTATCTCTGGTGAATGCGAACGGGCGAAAGCCCGTAAGGCAAAAGTCGGCACCGGTACCTGAACTCAGCAGCAGAGCCGGTGCACCCTGCTGACCAGGTGCCATGCGTTTCGCAGGGAGTGTCCCGTCCACGGTGTCCACGGACGATCCCAGCCGATTTCGTTCCTGTGATCGTCGAATCTCGCCCTCTCCGGATTCAGATTTCACCTCTTGGCCGCTATTTTCCGCCCTACTTGCTTCAATTTCCCTCGTTTCGTCACCACCACCGCCGGCCAGGCGCAGTTCTCCCGTGGACGGTCAATTTCCTGCCGGCCTTGTCTCAC